>PWZK01000075.1 GCA_003567495.1 Candidatus Brocadiaceae bacterium | reverse complement strand
TATCATCTTTCTTGCCTTTTCGTACAACCCTTGACCAATGGCACGATTAAGACGGTTGAAATAGGTATCGTGGGAACCGGAGCTTGCCAGACTCTCCCGAATTTTTTTCTCAGCTTCTTCGGGCGGGAGTTTTTTTTCTTGCAATCCAGCTGCTATTTCTGCACCCAGCCTGATTGCTTCCCGCACCTCTCCCTTGCTTAACATGATATCAAGCTTGCGGCTCAAAATTATATCCCTTGCCCATTTATCATCAAATACTCTCATGGCCTCCTCGAGCAGTCGCAGCGCCTTATCGGCGTCTTTTTCAGCAATTTTTTCGGCCTTCCGAGAGAAGCCTTGTGCCAATTCCATGGCCTCTTGGTCGGGGCCTGCCGGAGCGCCGCTGTCTAACATTTCGTGAAAATCCCTTAATTCTTCTCCGGGACGGGTTCCCGAAAAGTACAAAACAACCATCCCCGCGACATAAACCAGGAGAATTACCGTTACAATTTGGACTGTTTTTTGTTTGGACATAGCCTATACTTCCGCCATCTTATCTACAAAACTCGCTGTCGCCGAGCAAATAGTTGCACACAGAATGAAAGCCCCTCGCTCCCGTGAGTAGCAATCATGTTATTCCTCCAGCTCTTGCAATCTTTCTATCAATTCCCTTGTCGATTCGACGTCGGTTAAGATATCTTTATCTTCCAATATTTTCATTAAATCCGCTCCCGTTTCCACATCGGTCAGAATTTCTTCCCGCTCTATTTTTTCTATCAGTTCTTTTATAGCTTCGATCTCCGCGAAGGACTCTTCTCTTTCCTCCGGAGGCTTCCGTCGCGCTTCTTCGGCTACCAGACTTAACACCCTGCGAAACTCGCCCCGGTTTGCCAGAATCTCAAGTTTTTTGCCATACAGGAAATGCCTCGCCTCTCCCTCGAACATCGGCATAGTTTCATCCAGAAGTTGCAAAGCCCTGTCAGTATCAGCGTCCTCGTATGCAATTTTAGTTGCTTTGATCGCGAAAGCCACTGCAAGATCGGTGGCATCAGGATCATAATCCATCAATTCTTGCGGCTTCCCCCTGAATGCCAGGTAGCCCCCAAGCCTACTCGCAGCAATATTTTGAAATGGAGCATCCGGATCGGATGCTATTTTCTTATACAGGGTTATTGCAGCTCTTTCTTTTCCAATAATATCTAGTAACCTTGCAGTAAGAGACATATCTGCATATTTGTCATCCCGTCTGGTGCGATCTTTCCCCTCCTTCTGAATCATTTCTAAGGCTTCGTTATAATAATTTTCTCTAATAGCAACATTGATTCGGTTGAAAGCAGCGTCCTGCAGCCCAAGCCTTTCAAGTTCGTCCTGTATTTTTCCCTGTATTTCCTCAGAGGATAACTTATCGGCCGGCGGTCTTGTCACTTCAGCGGCCAGGTCGATAGCTTCGCGCAACTTATCCTCCTCGAGCAATATTTCAAGCATGCGGCTCAGGATGATATCTCTTGCCTCAATTTTCTCAAACACCTGCAAAGCCTCTCTGAGCAACGTCAGTGCCTTATCCGAGTCTTCCTCGGCAATTTCTCCGGCCTTCTGCGAGAAGCCATAAGCCAGCTTTACGGCTTCCTGTTCGGGGCCTTCTGGAGCGTCACTGTCTAACATTTCTTGATAATCCCTTACTTCTTCTCCGCGACGGGTTCCAGTGAAATACAAAACAACCATCCCCGCGGCATAAACCAGGAGAATTGCCACGACAATTTTAGCAGTTTTTCGGTTCAACATAATATAACTCCTCCTTTATTACCTTAAAAACCATGTGTTTTTCCTCTCCTCTCAAAATCCCTTATATTACGCAGGTTGTAGTATCGGCTTTCCTGCGAGCAGTGCTTTTATACCTGCAACAACTGCCGTATATACTACTCCAAGAAATCCGGCAATCCACGCAAACCAAACAATTAAAGCAAATGCCGAAAGTGCAAGCATGCTTTTCCAATTGATAACCACAACTACAGTATATTTGCTACCCTCAGATTCAAAATATTGATCATTATAAAAAATTTCATATTTACATGATGTTCTAACATATCCACCTGTTGCCGGCTTTAAGGTCTTCAAAGTTATTGATTGACTATCACTTCCATCCGGTTCTCTACCAAAAGGAGGCGACCAAGTCCACGACCAGCGATCAAACTCCGGATAATCCTGAGGTTGCCCCCATTCGTTGTCCCAGGCATCTTTTACTTCCGCCCAGTATTTTGCTTCGACACCGCTTAGGGTTATTTTACCAATACCAAGTGGACCGGCGCCATGTCCAACAACAAAAAAATCAACATCCCCCACTTCCGGAAAAACCCTTGTCGCAATTATCGTCTCGGGGCAATATTCGTGCGTAACACTGATCGTTGTATTTTGCACTGGCTCTTTCGGCGCCGTATATTTTGCCAATGTGGGGCTTTCTTTTGTGATACTGCCATGTTCCGCACTCCAGGTTAGCGACGTTTCACCAACAGGAACGCCGGGGGTAGGTCTTGCCTCGAACCAACGTTCCTTCCCGGCATATACCCCCGGTCCACCCTTCTCAGTGTAAAGCAGGAATTCAACAAAATAAACGACCAGATTGTCCCGTTCACCGCATTGCAGACATTCGGCTGTAATGGTGTGTCCGCCATAATCGATATCGCTCTCTTCGGACGGTTGAAGCTCGAATGACCCAGCGATGACCTCCTTGACTTTATCCTCATCCGCATCCCAAAGGGTCCATTTTACATAACCGTTGGTGAAACACCCGCCTTCGTTTTCCAATTCTTTCTTCTCGTTATAGCACCAGTATGGAGTTTCTCTGGTCCAGACAATTCCTATATTGCATCCTCCTTCGTCAAACATCCTTTTCCGCAACCAGGGGCTGAAAAGGTCTCC
>PWZK01000090.1 GCA_003567495.1 Candidatus Brocadiaceae bacterium | reverse complement strand
GTCGTTACACTAAAACTTTTCCACGTCGTTTGAAAAAGTTTTAAATCAGTCGGCCCTTCGGGCCTGACGGCAAAAGCTGCTACGCGACTCCCTGCCGTTGCCGTAAATCCGCGTAATCTGCGAAATCTGCGGATCGTCGTTGTCGTTTCCTCATTCCAGATTCCATCTCGTCCGGATTACGACAGTGTCTTTTCGGCATGCATGGCGGCGGTAACTCCGTCTGAGACCGCGGTGGCCACCTGCCTGTAGGAGCCCATCCTGACGTCGCCTATCGCGTAAACTCCTTTTACATCCGTCTCCATATTCATATCGACAGGCACTGTGCGCCCGACATAAGACGGAAGCATGTTGCCCAGATACCCGGTGTTAGGATCGTGTCCGATCGATACAAAAATCCCGTCGCAGTCTATTTCACGCTCCTCGCCAGTATTGACATCTTTGACCCTGACGGCTTCGACTTTTTGCTCGCCCATGATTTCTTCAACCACGCTGTCGAGCGTGAAATCGATTTTCTTATGCTCTCTGGCATTCTCGACGTTCATCGGGCGCGCTCGGAAGCCCTCTCTGCGGTGTATGAGCTCTACATGTGATGCGAATCTTGTCAAAAAAAGCGCCTCGGTCATGGCGGCATCGCCGCCGCCTACTATTACGAGCTTCCTGTCGCGAAAAAACGCGCCGTCGCATGTTGCGCAGTAGCTAACTCCGGCGCCGGCCAGCCGCTCTTCCCCGGGCACGCCGAGCTTGCGATGCGAGGCGCCCGAAGCGATCATCAGCACCGGTGAGCTATAACTTGCCGACTTCGTGACGACTTTTTTCGCCTTTCCGTTCTGCAAAACGTCGGATACGTTCTCGATCTTAAACTCCGCACCAAACCGGGCCGCATGGTCTTTCATTTTTTCGCTAAGATCAGGCCCGGCAATGCCGTCTTCGAAACCCGGATAATTGTCCACGTCGTAGGCCAGCGCAAGCTGGCCGCCGGCACCCATTTTCTCCAGCACGAGCGTGCTAAGAAGCGAGCGCCCGCAATACAGCGCGGCGCCAAGGCCGGCGGGGCCGGCGCCGATAATTATTACGTCATAGGCTTTGTTTTTACTCAAAACTTTCTCCTGTCTGCTGTTAACTATTTTTCACTTTCTCCGATATTTTTTCTGCACTCAATTTGTAAGTACTCAATGAACCACTGGCGAAAGATTTTTCGCCCCTGCAGGCCGGTTTGAAACGTGGTTCACTAAATATATACCGCATTTTTATACCATTGTTTTTGACACCCGGCTGTTTTTATGATATATTACCGGCGATGTCGGGGCGTGGCTCAGTCTGGTATAGAGCGCTGCCTTCGGGAGGCAGAGGTCCCCGGTTCGAATCCGGGCGCCCCGACCACTCACTTGTTTCCAAGGTACTCTTCATGCGCCTTTTTGACGCCCTCGACGAATTTTTCCCACTCATCGGGCCTGAACCCACAGCTTGCCGACACGTCGGCGGAGGCTATGAAAAGACCTATTTCATTATCATCCATCTCGACGCCCATCGACAGCACTTCGCCTATCCTGGTTTCTTCAAGTAATGTCTTCTCCATCTTTTATCTCCTTTTGAAAAAACTGCACGATAACTGAAAACGACCCTTTTAAAATATATTAAAAAGGGAATTTCCACGTTTTGCGCACCAGCTTGCGGCCGACATATTTGTTTTTTGCACGACGCGCCATGCGTTTGGGATCGCCGCTTGAGACCGTCTCTACGTCATTAGCCATTCTTGCCAGCTTGTAAAGAAAACTCACCGATTTAGCCATGACTGTCACCCCTCTACGAAAAATGTTTTGTTGCCACGACTGCCGCGCATGCAAGCAGCCGCATAGTTTTTTTTAATCGATATTATATTGCCCGGCACTTTGAACATGCATGACACCGCCACCTGCTTTCGTATATTACACCTTAATATCCGGCATGTCAAGCCGGGGGCGTATGTGCGGAATTTGCGCTGCTTGAGCTTTTTGCACATATCAGGGCGAAAATTGTCCGGGTTGGGGCGCCTACGATTTTACAGTGTGTATCTGAGCTCCGTAAACGGCGGTTTACCTGCCTGCAGCAGGCAGGCCCTACGGGCGCGTTCCCAGCGGGATACTACATACCCACCCGGGGAACCCGGAAACAGGCCGGTCATAAACAATCCATACGGCCGCGTCGGCGTTTGTGTGTCGTGTGTCTGCGGGTTATAATTACGCGCCGGGTTTTTATTCGTTTATTTCGGGACCAATGGAAACAGACTCCGAACAAAAACATTCTTTTCTCGGCGTTCTTTTGCTGATGGGAGGTTTCGGCGTGATGGGAGGAAGCCTCCTGGCGCCTGCGCTGCCCGCCCTGGCCGGCGCATTTGATGTCAGCGAGCACGCGGTGGGCTTGGTGCTCGGAATATATACGCTGGCTGCAGCCCTCTGGCTGCCGTTTATCGGATTTTTCATAGATATATGGGGTCGCAAAGCCACCGGAATTACGTGCCTGCTGATAGACGGCGTTTTTGGATTGCTATGCACTATTGCGCCGACATTTACCGTGTTGCTGATTTTGCGTTTTTTTCAGGGAATGGGAATAGCGGGACTTATACCGGTGGCAATGACGGTTATAAGCGACTGGTATGGCGGCGAGCAGCGACTTCGCGCCATGGGGCTTTTGAGCGGAACGATCTCTCTGTGTGCGGTCGTTGTTCCTTTAACCGGCGGGTTTCTTGGGGGATTTGGCTGGCGATACCCCTTTTTCGTTTACGGGCTTTCGCTCTTTCTGGCTATCCTTTTCATCGCGCTTATCCCGGAAAGCGGGACAAAACCCGAGCCGGATAATTTTATCTCCGCGGCCTGGAAGCACCTGAAAAGTCAGCTTGCGATCCTCCTGGCGCCCGGCGTTCAAAGGGTATTTCACCAGTGTCTGATGCTCTACTTTCTTCTCTATACGCTGGTGACTTTTCTGCCGATGCATCTTGCAGGTACATACGCAGTTTACGCTTTGGGGGCGGGTCTGGCCCTATCCCTTCAGGCCGTCACCGGTGCGATCGTTTCAACCCGCAGCGTTGAAATAAACAGGATTCTGCCGGGCCGGGCACACGCGATGGCCGGTTTTCTGCTGCTTGCCGCCGCTATGATCTCCATACCCGTTTGGAACGGACTTTACCAGACCGCCTTCAGCCTCGTGCTCTTCGGCACAGGGTTCGGCATCCTCCAACCCTCCGTTTACAACGAAGCCGCCGCCGCCGGACCGGAAAGGCTCAAGGGATCGATACTGTGTCTGTTTAATACGGTGAAATTCGCCGGCATGACACTTGCCCCCCTGCTGCTAAGGTTCGTCCAAAAGTTTTGCGGATTGCAGTGTGTTTTTTACGTCGCCGGGCTGCTGGCCCTTTTCTGGGCCCTGGGTTGGCCCGTGGGCGGAAAACGTGCCCGGAATACGCAAATTACTCGTCGCTTGAGAACATGAACTTTTTGGATTATACGGCAATGCCAAAAATCGCTATCGTGAGCCGACGGGGTCTACTGAATATTTACACCTGCGGCCCGTCGCATGCGACCCTGACGGCCCCGCACGGGAATACTGATTGTTTCTTCTGCATTCGCCCGGTTTGGGCTAGGCGCTTAATATGGCTGTCGTTTAAATTTATCTTGTCTTCGGTTTATGAAAAAGCGGCTTCAAGCTCAGCACACAGGCGGGGAAGAAAGGCCCGGTTATCCGCACATGCGTAGCGCATCTGTCCGCCAGTGCGCCGGAAAGTTTTACAGAAACGCAGGTAGTAATCGGGGTGATCCTGCGGCGGTTCGCCACGGCTCCAGTCCCAGCTCGATTGCTGCAGGTCAACAACGGTAACAAAGTAGTTCTCCATCCGGCCGCCGCGCTGCAGTGCCAGATTCTGTGCCATGGACATGGATTTTTCAAAAATCATCGGCGACATAACAGCCGAGCCGATCGACAGGTAAACACCGCCTTCCAGCTCTGATACGCTTCCGGCAAAAAGCAAAAAATCCCTCAGCGCCGCCCTGCCGATTGCACCACCGTGGTTTAGCGGATGGGTGTATATTATATCGTGCCCTATCATGGGATGCGCAGTGAAGGGTATCCCGAGCCGCCATGCCGCCGCCTGCGGGCTGTGCTCTTTGAACGCGTGTTGAACCTCCGTAGTGCCCTCCGGCAGGGCCATGGCCTGCTTTGCCTCCAAAAGATCGGCGGCCGCCCCCCCGCTGGAGGCGGATGCTCCTTTGGCCGCGCAGGCCTTCAAAGCGTCGCGGAGTTCCCGATCCGAAGGCACACGTACGTATCCGTCTTCGATCATCGCCCCAACGCTCTCTCCGTAGCCAAGCCCACGATACGCACCTGTCAGGATTGCCAGATTGATATAATAGCCGGTTTCCTCCCACATCCCGAACCGGCCTTCGCGGAGGTTTTCTTCAACGTGTTCACTGGTCTCGCCCAGCCATGCAAGTTCCCAGTCGTGTATGACGCCCGCCCCATTGGTAGCCAGGTGCGTCACCCAGCCTCGTTCCATCATGTGGATCATGACGGGGCCAAGCCCGTTTTTGATAGTGTGGGCGCCGAAAGCCATTATCACGGGTCTGCCCGCGGCGCGTGCGGCGCGCATTTTTGAGGCGCACAGCCGAAGCGTATCCTCCGCAGCTTCGGATATGGGGTCGCAAGACGTGCCGGGTATGATAAGGTTTTCCTCCAAACTTACCCGGTTCCTGCGTTCTTGAAGCGGATGCAAAGTCAGCTTGCTCCTTTGAAGACGACTTCCAGACAAACGGCCGGATATACCCCCCTTTCTCGTGCCGGAGTCCTGCGCCCTCTTGTGATTTTCGTCGTTTCTCATGGATGGTTTTCTTAATTTGCAGAACAAAATCCGAATTTTTCATTGTACGAATTATAACCGAACTCTGCATCAGCGGCAAATGTGATCACTGGACTTTCGGAAGGCAAACTGATATACTGCAAAAACAAAAATTTGTCCTTTATACCCATGCAATCGGGAGATGGCATTGAACCGGCTGATAAGCTCAATAGCTGAAAACTGCGCAAGATACAGGCTGCAGGATAAGACCGTCATAGCCCCCACCCTGCGGGCCGGCAATCAGTGGGTTGAACAGGTAGCTCTAAGCGGCGATCCCGTTTTTAACCTCCGCGTTCAGACGCTGCGAGGCCTGGCGCTCGAGTTTGCCGGGCCTTCCATGGCCGCCGGCGGACTCGAACTGCTCACCCGGCTGAAAACAGACATCCTGCTTGCAGGCTTGTGGAGTCAGATTATGGTTGAAGGCGGCTATCTCGGACAGATAGAGCCGGAGCTTGTTTTTTTCAGAACACTTTCGAAAACGATTACCGCCGTAAGGTCGGCCGGCCTGGGGCCGGAAGAGCTGCAAAACGCAAGTTTTGAATCCGACATAAAAAAAAGTGAATTGATCGCGCTCCTGAGGGCCTATGAGAAAAAAATGCAGGAGAAGCGCATGGTTGATTACGCTGGGGCACTTGAGATTGCCGTGCGGGCAGCCAGGGAAAAAGAGCTGCGGGACCTGCCGCTTATACTCATGCCGGAAAGCGAAGATTTAGAGCAAAACGCTATGGAATCGCGGTTTATTGAATCCATTCCGCGCGAAAGGCTTATAAAACTGCCCGTTGACATGCCACCCGCCTCAGAGAGCCGTGGGAAACCCCGCTGCGATACGGATCTCTTGAAATACGTGCTCTCTCCGTCCGATGCTCCCGAACCCGCCGGGGATGGTTCGGTCAGATTCTTTCGTGCTGCGGGTGAGGCAAACGAAGTGAGGGAAGTTTTCCGGCTATGCATAAAAGACAACCTCCCGCTTGACAGTGTCGAAATCCTCTATACCGACGCCCGCACCTATGTACCGCTTATATACGAGCTGGCAGGCACGTTTTTTCCTTCCCACGACCCCCGGTCGGGGAATGGCCTGGTTACCTTTGCCGATGGAGTGCCGGTTGCATACACAAGCCCGGGACGCGCGCTGAGTGCATGGCTCGAATGGCGGCGGATGGACTGCGCTCGGAACATCCTGGAGCGTATGATACACGACGGATTGTTCAAAGCGCCCGGGAACGATGCACACTTTGCGCATTCCGAACTTGCCGACGCGCTCAGGAGCGTCCCCATGTGCCGTGGGCCCGCCGATTATTTGCCGAAAATAGACGAAAAAATACGTTCTCTCAACTCGCGCATTAGTTCTTCCGGACGTTCCGAAAACGGCGATACAGGCTTCCGCCACATGCTCGAAGATGAGATCAAACGTCTGCATGTTTTGAGAGTTATGCTCGGGAAATTTGTAGATATTACGTCTTGCGACAAAACCGGCACCGACATCGAGTTCCTTAGTGCAGCGAAAACATTTTTAGCCGAACTTGTCCGCACCGCCGGCGAGCTCGATGTATATGCAATGGATATCCTTATCGGTGCAATTGATCAGGCCGGGGGCATGCTGGAAGACGGCCTGTTTTCCGAAGGCGCCATAGACCTGGCGGCGTGGATGGCCGGGCTGCCGGCGGAACTGAGCGTAGGCGGCATGGGCGCCCGTCCTTCCGCCATCCATGTATCGAACCTGCGCTCCGGCGGGCATACGGGCCGGGCTCATACTTTTATCCTGGGACTGGACGAAACGCGGCTGCCCGCCGCGAGTTTTCAGGATCCGATGCTGCTTGATTCGGAACGTAAAAAAGTCTCCTCCCACCTTCCAACATCCGATGCGCTGTCCGCACTGGAAGAACGGAAGATCGCAGGCACGCTTGCCGCTTTGCGCGGCCGGGTCACCTTGAGCTACACATCGTGCGATATCCGGGAGGGCGACGAAAAGGCGCCCTGTCCGTATATTTTAGCCGCCTTTCGTGCTGTCAGCGGCATGCATCAGGCCGATATGGAGGAATTTCCGGCCGCCGTCGGTCTGGAAAATGAGGTGTCTTTTGCGCCCGCCGTCGCCGACGAATGTTTTAACCTCTCCGACCTCTTGCTGAGCCGTTTTTGTTCCGGCGCTCCCTCCTTTGACAGGCGAGTGCAGGCGGCGGCATTTTACCCCCATGCAAAACGCGGGCTAAAGGCAGAGAGACTGCGCAACAGCAAAGATTTCACCGCTTTTGACGGCCATATTGCGGCGGCCGGGAAAGACCACAATCCGATCGACGGCCGGGGAAGTGTGCTGTCGGCAAGCCGGCTTGAAAAACTCGCAAAATGTCCGCTATCGTATTTTTTCGAGAAGATACTCGGGCTCGAGCTACCAGACGAGTTTAAATACGACCCCGACATCTGGCTGGACCCGCTCCGGAAAGGGAGCATTATGCACGGCGTATTCCGGGATTTCATGACCGGGCAGATTGAATCCGGCGAGCCGCCCGATCCCCAGCGCGATCACGACGTTATCCGCATCAACAAAATTCTGGACGAGGCACTTGCTGTGGAGAAAAAACTTAATCCGCCGCCCCGACGCGACATGGAGCAGAGCGTCCGCAGCGAACTTGCCGGCTCGTGCCGCATCTTTCTGGCGGCGCAGAGAGAGTTTTATCGCCTGGGAAACCCGCAGTACCTCGAAGCGGCCGTAGGCCTGAAAAACAGAGGCCACGGCTCGGCGCTTGACAGCGCGGAGCCGGTCGGGCTTAAACTGCCCGGGGGGGGCTGCGTGCAGCTTTGCGGCAGGCTGGATCGCATAGACGTCCTCGGCGAGCCGGAAAATAGCGGTTTTGCCGTATGGGACTATAAAACCGGCGGAAGCAGACGCTTCAGAGGAAAGGATAGGGTATATGACGGCGGACGCATCGTGCAGCACGCCGTTTATTTGCATCTGGCCAGGCGGCGGCTCGGCGAACATGCCGGGGTGCCCGCCGACGTCAGGTTCTTCGGCTATTTTTTCCCGTCCGTCAGTGCGGAAGGCGAGTTTATCAAATATACGCCACAGCAGCTGGCCGACTCCACAAAGGTCATAGAACACCTGTGCAAAATACTCTCCTGCGGCGCGTTCCCGGCTGCCGAAGACGGCGGAGCATGCAGACACTGCGATTTTTCAAAAATATGTGATGATACGCCCGGAAGAGCTGATAATTCAAGGTTAAAATTGGAGAACGAAGATAATAAAGCGCTCGGGCCAATGCGTGACGTGAGAGAGTGGAAGTGATTCTTAGTATCTTATTTACAATTATTTTGTTTTGGCAAAAAGATTTGATTTCGACGCTGTAAGTGTTGTTACATAAGAATTAGAAATTAGAAATTAGGAATGAGGAATCAACGACAAAGGAACTTTGCATTTTCAGAGACTTCGCTCTGAAAATGGGGCGCCTGCCTGCAGCAGGCAGGCCTTCGGCGCAGTTTTCAGTTACGGATAAATATCCAATTTCCAGGTTAAAAGGGCGGCATTTTCTGCTCGTCTCCTTTAAAAACACTGCAGCTTTTAGCACCAGCGGCGCGTCATGCTAAAGCCTGTGACGGCGCGAAAGTCCGACAGGACTGAAGCAGAGACACAGGACACGCCGCACTCCTCAATCGAGCGCTGAAAGTGCGGTATAATATCAAGCCTCGCGCATGGTCCAATTACATTTTTATGGCGCCACTGTGCGTGATCGTTTATATCGTCCCTTCAGGACTCCCGTTTGTGCGATCTCCTCTCCTGTGGCTGCGCTGCGGCCCTTTCGGGCCTGCGCTTCGCCACAGGCTATAACATATCGCGCTTCCAGCGCTTGCTTCGGTAGGCGCTTAATATACTGACATCAACAACAAACAAACTGTCGATGTATTAAAATATAATGTCGTTTGCCGTTTAGTCGTAGTCGTATCCGTTGTCGTTGTCGTTTTATTAATTCTTTTCAAGTTCTTTTTTGAAAAGAATTATGCGCTTATCCCCCCCGGGAATAAAAATCGGGATCGTTGCTCAAATTCTCTCTCGCTTCCTCAAATATAGGCTCGAGCATCGAACTGTCCCACGCCCGGCTTGTATATGGGGATGTCTCCATCTTTTCAATCTCCGCTTCAAGCGATTCAGTGCGATAACTGCCGTAAATGTGCAGAGAGTCGCAGATATCGACATACCGCCCGCACGTTACCGGCCTGCCTGTTTCTTCCCGAATTTTCCCGGCCATCCATCTTTGCATATCGGTAAACGCGAATACGTTCATAAACCAGGCTTTATAGAGGTCGCGCGAGCGCCAGTGGGTGTTGAGATTCAGCACCAACCCATTTTCACAGCCGGGCATCAGCCTTGCCCAGACACGCTGAAGACACGGCGGGTCGTCGGTATCCGGATCGTTGTGCGGTATCCAGGTTACGGCCTGTGCGCGGCGTGTATAAGCGGTCTGCGAAAGTTTTTTTATCATTTGTTCCAGTTGATTAACCGGCGGAAAATCCCGGCTCGGTGTAGCGGCGTCGCCCTTTTTTACCGGCTGGTATGCGAAAAGACGCTGGTGATATGTATATGTCCACTTACCCTCAGCGGGATTTATCCAGTGATCGTGGATACCATCAAGCACTTCCTGTCTGTATGTCTCCAGCTCAACCGGGCCGCCCGGAAAATTTTTATGGACTCTGGGCTCGCCCAGAGGCCGTTTTACTTCGACCATAACAGTAGCATCCAGACTTGGCGGGTCGTCTGGCGAATCGTATTCGGTACTTACGGCCACTCCATGGCGATAAACGGCCAGTACGGCCTTCTCCCACGCCTCGGGCACCGTTTCGCCGCAGATGGCGAGACAGGGCAAATTAGAATTTTCAGGTTGTTCCATTGATCATGCCTCCTTGCTTTCAGCACTTACTTAGGTCGTACCCTGGACATTAGATATAAATTGTCAATGTTTATTTCCCCTAATAAGGGGATTCTTATTTACAGCCCTGGGTTGGGTCGGCGGTCGTTGGCCGACCCTACCCAGGGAAACGTGTGCGCAACGTAAATATTCAGTGAACCACGTTAAAAGTAGCGCAGGCGTCCTCGCCTGCATTCGTTTTTGTCTAGCGCCCCGGCCTCCCGTACGATGCAGGCGGGACGCCTGCGCTACAAAAGGCAACCATGTAGTAAACCAACGTAGTTCACTGAGGACTTACCCCCTGATCATAGCGATAGGCGGCATCCCAATCCTTCAATACCGGGTCGAATCCTCGCTCTTTCACCGCATCGGCCATCTCGCGCAGCGAGCGTTTATCCTGCACTTCAAACTGAGTTCCAGAGCGCCGGCCGCCCACATATCCGCCCGGCTCGGTTACGGAAGCCGCTGACAGTCGCGTGATTCCGATCGGCAGGAGATTATCGCGCAGGCGGGCGCTCTCACGTGTTGAAAGCACCAGCCCGGCATCAGGCAGGATAAGGCGCAGGGCACAAATCATCTGAACCAGGGCTGAGTCATCCACACTGCGTTGTGGCGCAATACCGCCTGCGGCCCGACGCATCCGGGGAAAGGAAACAGACACATGGCTGCGCCAGTAGCGCCGCTGGAGGTAAAGTGCATGCATACCGATATAAAACGCCTCTTCCCGCCAGCTCGAAAGTCCCAGCAATGCGCCGATGCCAAGCGATTGCATGCCTGCAGCTGCACCGCACTCAATCGCCCTCAGACGGCTCCGGAAATCCTTCTTAGGACCCGCCGGGTGCATACGTGTGTAAACCAGAGGATCATATGTTTCCTGATATAGCGTCAGCCCGTCGGCCCCGGCATCGACAAGTCGCAGGTAACCGTCCCGATCCAGCGGATAAATCTCGATACTGATAGAGGCAAACCGATCACAGAGCAGCGTTATCAAATTTTCAAAGTATTCAGGAGGCACGCGCGAGGGGTCCTCTCCCGAAACCAGCAGAATATGCCGGAAACCCTCCGAGCTTAAATACTCGGCATCGGCCATAGCTTCATCAACGGTCAGTGCTCTTCTTCTGACATCAGCCCCCCGGTTGAACCCACAGTAGCGGCAAAAGTTACGGCAATAGTTCGAAACATACAGGGGAGCATAAAACTGAAGTATGTTGCCAAAACGCCGGCGCGTGAGCCCGGCCGAACGCTGTGCCATAGGCTCCAGAAGCCCGGAAGCTGCAGGCGAAACGAGTGCCGCCAGATCCACAGGCGTCCTGCCCAAACTTTCTATAGCAGCTCCGGCCTCCGCAGAGGTACGGCGCCCTATGAAATCGCGAACGCGACCAATCGGCCACTGCTTGAGTATTTCCGAGAAATCTTCGGTTGTGTTTTTTGTTGATCGTAGCCCGATCAAATTGTAACTCCCTGATTCTTTTTCAAGACGCAGCTTGAAAAAGAATTAATAAAACGACATACAGCAAACGGTATATATTCAGTGAAACGCCTAACCCGGACAAGCCGGAGTCTGGAATGAGGAATGTGGAATGTGAAATAATGTGAAATGAGGAATGAGGGAAAAATGCCGTAAATTCCAACTCCTCATTCCACATTGCCGTTGCCGTTGATTCCTAATTCCACATTTCTAATTCTTAATTGCCGTCCCGCCGTTGCCGTTGATTCCTCATTCCTAATTTCTAATTCCTAATTTTTTATTTCAACGACACTTACAGCGTCTCAAATTAATCTATTTGCCAATAAAACAAGATAATTACGAATAAGATACTAAGCGTCATCCCGGAGGAATCCGGTCAGCGGGCTGCTGGCCTCCGCCGGACGTCGTGGTTCCCGAGGGGCGGCATCCACAGCCAGCTCCGCCGACGACACGGCCCGGGCAAAAGCCTGCGCCATCCCGACCGGATCACCGGCAGTCGCCACAGCTGTATTAACAAGCACGGCATCAGCACCCATCTCGATCGCATCGGCCGCATGCGAAGGCTTCCCCAGCCCCGCATCAACCACTACCGGTATTGTAGCCTGTTCGATGATAATTTCGAGCATATCCCGCGTACGGAGCCCTCTGTTTGTCCCGATCGGGGCTCCCAGCGGCATAACAGTGACGGCTCCAGCCTCCACAAGGCGCAGGCACAGAACCGGATCTGCATTTACATACGGCATCACATTGAAACCTTCCGCCGCCAGCACTTCGGTAGCTTTCAAAGTCTCAGGCCCGTCAGGCAACAGATAATCGGGATCGGGCACGACCTCGATCTTCACCCATTCATATCCTCCGGCAGCCCTTGCAAGGCGGGCAATACGCACCGCCTCCTCCGCAGTGCGCGCACCGCTTGTGTTTGGCACAATCAGGACGGACTCCGAATCAAGCCTGCCAAGAAGATCGTCATCTTTTTCCCCGCCCGACAACTCGACCCGGCGAAGGGCCACGGTGACCAGTTCCGTCCCCGACGCCCTGACGGCGCGACTCATGATGTCCCCCGCGCCGAATTTACCCGTGCCTATAAACAGACGCGAGTTGAATTTCCTGCCTCCGATTACCAGCGGCTCCATATACTCACCCCCCACCTACAAACCGCACTATTTCAATTTCAGCATCAGGCTCAATGAACTCTGAAGCGCATTCATCGCCTCTTACAATATTTCCGTTGTGCTCGACAACCACCGTCCCCGGCTTAATTTCGAGATCGCTCAAAAGGGCATCAAGCGTCTTGCCCCGGTCAATTTCACGGACCTCACCATTGATATGCACCCGCATGTTATCCCCTCTACCCGGACAAACCGGAATGTGGAATCAGGAATTAGAACTCCTTGCTTTCATTGTTTTTTATGTCTGATCGTTATGTCGCGCCTCTTCAGGGCGCCTTCGGCGCGGTACTGTGCATACGCAGAGAAAATTACAAATTCAAAATCTCAAGTTTCAAATAAACTCAAAATTATAATATCAAAATTCAAAAAAAACGCAACTTCTTCCAGCGCCAACGGCGCGTCATGCTAAAGCCTATGGCGAAGCGCAGGTCCAACGGACCGAAGC
>PWZK01000359.1 GCA_003567495.1 Candidatus Brocadiaceae bacterium | reverse complement strand
TTTGACTGCGATATGACAGAAGGAAAAAATGCATTCCGTTGGGGTAGTCGTTCAACCTTCAACTATGGATGGGACAACTTCTCTATACCATACAACAAGCTTATGGTTACCGTTTTTGGTATCATGTTCGCGCTTTAAGAACAAACTCCCGCGAATAATTAAGCATAACATATTGCTGATCAGCATGTTGCTTGGGAACGGCACCTCTTGATTCTCTGCCTGTCTGTCTGCCGTGCGGACACGCACAGGCAGGCTTCCCAGCAAGAGCCCTATCCTCATCAGATATTCAAATAGTAGAGAGTCCCAATTCCCGCCTCAGAACATTCATCCTTTTTTTCATTGTCTCCCGGACAAGATTACGGGCGCAAGCGACTTTTTCGAGTGATTCAGAGCGATTAACACACATATCTAGAACCGTTTGAGGAATAAGGGGGTGCATGGAATCTTCATCCATATCGAAAAGCCAATCCTCCAGTCCGATATCCTTCCACATAAATCCTTTGGTTGTCTGTTCCTTGAACCGACAGACAATGGCAGGAACTCCTTGTCCTATACACATTATTGGACAGTGCATTTCGAGACTGAAAAGTCCGACACTTCGTAGAAAAGTGCTAACCGCTTCGTCGGTGAGCCAGAAATTCTCCCTTAGGACAACCCGGTTCCGGACGTCGAAGGGGAGTGGATCCAGCAGCATTTCCTTACCGAGTTCCATCTGACTTTTATCCTCGGGAACGATCAGGACCTTTAAATCGGTGTTTTTTACTATTGAGACTATCGCCTGTCGAAGCGGTTTGTGATCATGATCTTTCATAGACATGCTATACTGCCAATTTTTTTTATCCCGGCCTTCCGGGGCCGGCTTACCGGCTATTTTCCATCGGGGCGTGATACGGTATTTGGGAATTGCGCAGACGAATTTCCCCTCTTCAAGGTCATGTTCACGAAGGAATTTTATGGCGGAAGCATTATCAAAAAGGTCTATTGCAAACGCTGTATCGGGAGCAAAATCGACTTTGGTAAAATCGCCGATTTCCTTTTTCATTTGTCCTACAGAGACAGAGTCTCGAAAATAAGCAAATTTTGCATTACGTAAAATGGAGTTTCCTTCTCCTTCATATGTAATACCATAAATACCGTAAGGTTTGCCGGTTCGGTTGTGGACAGAGTCCAGTTTTGAAGCGGAGGAAAAACCCCCGGCAGAACCATGAAGTACGAAATCTGCCTCTTCAATCGCGCTTCCCAGATCAGTATTGGACGTTTCTTGGCCATTGGAGGTGATGTCGCCGTCAACGACAGTCATGCGTGGAAAACGTGCCTGAAGCATTTTAAAAATCGGTTTTGTCAGTGGTCTCGATGGCCATACGAAAACATCCGCTTCGGGGACATATTTTTCCAGCATTGCAAGAGTTCCGGGGGCATGAGCGATGCTTCCGACATTGCTGGAGCTGGTTGATGCGCACAGCAGAATTTTTTTTCGAACCGGTGAGTGCCCGACAAAAAAACGACGTGGTGTTTCAGCCATAATATTTTCTCTCCCAATTTTTGAAATTCGCTTTTTTTATAACGCTGCATATCAAAATTATAAATGAGTCTTGTATTAAACGCACAAAAAAACGCTTAAAGTTCGTTTATGGTATCATATTCATGCTTAAGCTCAAATAAGGTGTAAAAGAATATATAAGCGACTGAGATATAAAACGTTATGCGGGAACGGCACCTTTAATACGGAAATTGCCGTATAGGGGCGCATTCAGAACGCAGGTTTATGCCATCTGTTTCCGGGGTTCCAGCGCCCAAAGGCGGGGCGCACCCACCCCGGGCTACCTGCCTGCCGCGCTGCGCTGCGGCGCAGGCAGGTGAATCAGACGGCCCCTCGGGCCTGACGCCAAGGTCTGCAACGCGTCTTACTGTCTTTGTCGTTTTGCCACTCTCCGCTTTTCTTTCGATCTTCTACGTTCCACATCTTTCGCCGCAGCCGTTGCCGTGACACTTATTTGCCGCCGACACTTGCAAATCACATTGCTTTCGCAGTAGAATTCCGTTTTTCGATAATTTTTTGGAGTGCGGCTGTATGTCATACGTGGATGGGATTGAGGTTGATGACGAGTATCCGGGGGGAAATATTGTTGTTGACCGCATAGAAGGGGACGATATCTACCTGAAGCCGGACCTGACAGGAAACAGCCGATGGTGGTTCTACTGGAACTTCCGTGTTCGTGGCGCGGCCAGGCGCCGGATTCACGTTCATTTTTCTGGTCGGGATGTCATCGGGTGCGGCGGGCCCGCTATAAGCACTGACGGCGGGTGCAGCTGGGCCTGGGCGGGGATTGAATCGGTGTCCGGTAATTCGTTCCAATACGAAGTGCCGGAGGGCGTTGACGAGGTACGTTTCTCTTTTACCATCCCCTATCAAGAGTCCGATCTGGAGCGATTCATCGAGCAACACAGGAACAGCCGGCACCTCGAGGTGGAAACCCTCAGCAAAACGCGCAAAGGTCGGACCATCAGGCGCTTGCATCTGGGCAAGCTGGATGGAGTGCCGCGATACCGGGTAGCGTTGACCTGCCGCCATCATGCCTGCGAGGCGATGAGCAGTTGGTGCCTGGAAGGCATCCTTGATGCCTTTCTTGCCAGCACCGAAGACGGACGATGGTTTTGCAAGAATGTCGAGGTTGTAGCCGTCCCTTTCATGGACAAAGACGGTGTGGAAGACGGAGAACAGGGGAAAGGCCGGTCTCCTCACGACCACTGCCGGGATTACACCGACACCGGCGAGGCCCTTTATCCCGCTGTGCGCGCTCTCAAACAGTTTTTGCCTGCATGGTCGGGAGGAAAACTTCGGATTGCGCTGGATCTGCATGACCCGTACATCAGAGAGGATCATATCTATTTCGTGCTAAACCCAAACGAACCGTTCAAACAGAACACGCTTGAGTTCCTGCACCTGCTGGAGAAGACACAGCAAGGTCCGCTTCGCTATTCGACGGAGCACAACAAGGTGTGGCCGTCGAGTTGGGGTGATTTGAGAAAGAGCAATATTGGATGGTCACGGGCGTTACCCGGCATGGAAGTGCCCACCGCGCTCGAGTTGCCCTATTCCAGAAACTACGACGAGTCGGTCACACCCGCAAAGGCTCGCTTGCTGGGTGCGGACATACTCCATGCAATGCATCTTTACCTTGAGAAATTTGCGCTGTAACGTTTTTCGCGCGTACCGGAGCGCAAATTATCCGGAGGTCCTCTCCGTTTCCCGCGTCCTGCGGGCGCAAATTCCTTATTTTTCCTTCGGAAAGGGTTCAGGAAGGGTTTAGACGACAAAACCACCTTTTCAAGACACTCCCTCTCCGCAAAAGAGTTTTTCAGCTTTTTCAGGATCTCTTTGCCTCTGGGACGCCCGTGACTCTCTATGTGTTTTGAGTCAATAGCCAGATATCGCCCAAACCCGGGCAGTTCCTCAAACAGGCTCTCGAGAAGTCTCTCCAGAATCGCATCTAATTCTTCGGGATGCTTCTCCACGTTCTGATTAAAAGGTTTTTGCGGCTATTGTGAAGCCTGAATACAAGGTATATATCCAGTGAACCCCGTTGGTCACTGAATACATGGTTATACACGATGTAAAAACCCACGTCAAACTTACAAACCCAATTTTAACACAACCCCCCTCCCCCCGTAAGCGCTAAAATAAGCGCCTTGATTTTTGCTCTTTGAACATGTTATAATGTTTTTATGCTGTAGGCAGGGGGTTCACTGAATACTTACCGGGCTAAGCGTATTTGGCTGACAGCGTCTTGTTTTCAGCGGCGCTGCGGCAGGCAAGGTCCAGAATGTGTATCGGGCGCCGCGCCCACTCGCCGGTGATTACCAGTGGTTCCTCTTTCACAAGGTGGTTGGCAACATTCTGATAAAATAGTCCGCCTTCCGATTTTCGGTTGTTACCCTTTGTGATTACGGTACGGTCCTGGTCGTGTGTTATGCTTTGCCAGGTTTTTCCATCGAACACATAAGTTCCCTTGGTGCCCGTTATCTCGAGTTGCCCTTCAGGAGGATTGGAATCGAGGTTGGTGACGCAGAGTGTAAGGCGCCGCCCGTCACGGAATCTTACCACACAAAACCCCTCGTCCTCGTTTGTGTCGTCTTTCCAGACCGTGTGAGGCGCCCAGTGGCCGGTGACCGAAAACCCCGATACTTCCGCTATCGGCGAGTCTATTATCTGGAGTGAATACTCGAGCAGGTGTACACCCCAGTCGTAGAGTATGCCTCCGGAAATGCTTCTGCTGCTGCGCCACCAGTCGCGCGGCAACCCATAACCGCCCATATGGGCTTCTATGCGGTACACATCCCCTATCATCCCCGAATTGATGTTATCCAGGGCCTCCAAAATGCATCCATCCCAGTGTCGATTGTGATATGTTGTTATAACCACTTTGTTGTCTTTCGCCGCCGCTATCATGGCGTCACACTCTTCTGTGTGAATGGCCAGGGGCTTTTCACATACAACGTGTCTGCCGCTTTTCAATGCCTCGAGCGCCAGCTCGCAATGAGTATTATGGGGCGTTATTAAGGTTATCAGATTGACATCCGAATGCTCCAGCATGCTCGCGAGCGAATCGTAGGTCTCAATGCCGGGGAAATCGGCGGCTGCCACTTTCCGCCGCTCTGCATCCAATTCCGCCACGGCGATGGGTGTCATGCCCGCCTTCTGCATCTCCTTAAGATGTGAATGGCCCATGTTGAAAGAACCACCATATCCTACAACTCCGACTTTAACATCATCGGCCGATTTGAAAAACGCCATTTTTTTCTCTCCATACAAGATTGGTTTTATCTGAATCAGTCTTTGAACCCGAACAGCACCACGTCTCCGTCTTTTATCGTATATATTCAGTGAACCACTTGGCCACTGCCACCAAGATATTCTATTTTGATCTCCCAATCAAATATACATTTTATCAAATGCCCCCCCCGTCAGGTGATCGTCCTGAGTTCACCAAACCTTTGAATCGCCCCTGCCGGGGCTCTGTTCTGTTGTCTGCACGAGTTTCCCGGGGTTACAGATAACGCACAAACCTGTTTTGTTCATCTACCAGAATTTTACAGGCATCCAGGGGCTTATCGGTCAGTTCAAATCCCATAACTATGACCTCATGGCCTTTTTCGATCAGATGAGCCGCGGCACCGTTTATCCCTATTTCGCCCGAATCGCGTTCGCCGCAAATGACATACGTATCAACCCTGGCGCCGTTGGTGTTATCGACAACCAGCACCTTCTCCCCTTCCATAAGCCCCGCTTTTTCCATGAGACCCAGGTCTATGGTAATGCTCCCGATATACTCCACTTCGGAGCGCGTTACCGTCGCTTTATGTATTTTGGAGCGCAATATCCAGCGCATGTGATTTCCCCTCAGAAGCTGCAAAATAAGTAATTCATCCCCGTACAATATATGACTCATTGAGAACCGGTATGTGGTTCTTGTACAGTGTACAATATTTTCGCTTTTGATACAAATTTGAAATTTTTTATCTTACGTGCTTGTCGCTCAATAACCCGCCAATCCAACCCATTGGAATTGGGTGCTGGATGAGCAAGGCCTGCCTGCTGCAGGCAGGGGTTTCAAACCGAGGTGATGATTCTTTGCTAGCCAATCGCGCTTGCCGAAGGCGTCATCAGAAACATCTGATCCAGATCAAGAGAGTGAAAATTGCATCCCATATCGTAACCCCGTATAATGAGTAACAAGATTCATTTCCAAAGATTATAATGGAGCATGAGGCTTGATCAAGTTGACCTTTTTTTTGCTCGATAGCCAGTTATTCGTGGTAAAAACACAAGGCAAGCAGAAGAAAAAGAGGACAATATGAATATAGGGAATCTTCGCTGCGAGTACAGCCGGTCACCGATATGCGTTGACGTAGAAAACCCGCGTTTGAGCTGGGAATGGAAAACTGGAGAGCGAAGTTGTGTGCAGAGCGCTTATCAAATATTAGTTGCATCGAACCCCGAGCTCCTTTCCCAAGATGTTGGTGATGTATGGGATAGCGGTTGCGTCGAATCCGACCAATGTGTGAAAGTTCAATTTAAAGGTGAGAGATTATCTGCACGTAAGACATATCACTGGAAAGTCCGGGCGTGGAATGCGGAGGGTCGGGGAACAGGGTGGAGCGACACGGCATGCTGGACAACCGGCATGCTGAAAGAACCGTGGCCGGGTAATTATATAGGTCTGTCCGAGTCTGCGGGCGATAATGAGCATCCTTTACTGAGGAAGACGTTTGAACTACAAAATCCACCCCTTGTCGGGCGAGCCTATGTGAATGCACTGGGATATTATGAGCTATACTGTAACGGCAAAAAGGTAGATGATCACATCCTGATGCCGGCCCCGGCTCAATATGACAAAATGTCTCATTATACCGTTCACGATATAACACGGTTTTTGACGGCGGGGATCAACACTATCGGCTTCTGGCTCGGAAGGGGCTGGTATCGTCAGGGGTTGCCGGGGGTGGCGCACTCCGGGCCTGTAGTGCGTGCTTTCGTAGAAGCCGGCTTGGCCCAAGATGAGGTTGTTCGTATCAGCACGGATGAAACATGGGTTGGCCGCCCCAGCCATTACAGCCGTATAGGTGAGTGGCGCCACAGCGACTTTGGCGGAGAAAAGGTTGACGGACGCGCTCGAATCAATGGGTGGAGTTCTCCCCGTTTTGATGCTTCCGGGTGGAGTAAAGTTATATGCCCGACTATACCCTATCATGGCGTCCGTGCGCAATACGCAGAACCAAACCGTGCTGTCCGGACATTCCAGCCCCAAAATATAAAGCCGCTGACAAATCAATCATGGTTGATTGATTTTGGCCGAAACATTACAGGCACTTTTTTAATGCATTTTAATTCTCTTAAATCCGGCCAAAAGGTTTGTTTCGAATTTGCCGACAATAAGGATGACCTGGACGGAAAAAAGAAGGAGCAACCCCATAGTGTTTACATAGGCAGAGGTGAGACAGGCGAGAAGTTTGAAAACAAGTTCAATTATCATGGCTTCCGTTACGTCATTGTGAATGGTCTGACTGAACAGCCGGCATTCGAAGACGTTGAAGCGAAGCTGGTGCGGACCGATTACAGACGATTAAGTTATTTTCATTGTTCCAATGAACTGCTCAATGATATACACGACATGATAAATTACACATTTGAGTGTCTTAGTTTGGGCGGATACATGGTTGATTGCCCGCATATAGAGCGACTGGGTTACGGTGGTGATGGTCTGGCCAGTACCCCTTCGGCTTTGAAAATGTATGGCATGGGGCCTCTTTACACGAACTGGATGGCTCTTTGGCGCGCGTGCCAGCAACCGGATGGTGGATTGCCACATACCGCACCTAATCCATGGAAGGCGGGTGGTGGGCCGTTCTGGTGCGCTTTTGCCGTAGGTGCCCCATGGTATGCTTATCTCCATTATGCCGATCAAATTATTCTCAAGAACAATTATCCCGCCATGAAACATTGGCTTAACGATTACGTCGGTAAACACCTGACGGATAACGGCATGCTTATGGGGTGGCCGGATGAGGATTATAGACATTGGTATCTCGGTGATTGGGCCTTACCCCAAAGGCGAGAAAAACAGTTCAAAAAATCAGTCCACCTGGTTAATAATTGCGTGATTGTCCAGTGTTATGAATGGATGAGGAAGATTGCCGCCATATTGGAGTGTTCGGAGGATGAAACTTTTTACCTGACCAGGGCAACAGAGTTGCGGCGCCAGGTGCACGAAAATTTTTTCGATACGGACCGATGCACTTACGCGGACGACACCCAGATAGACATCGCCTATCCTCTGCTGGTGGATGTGCCGCCGAAAGAATTGCGCCCACGGCTTGTCGCAAGGTTGGAAAAGAACATAATGGAAAAGAATGACGGTCACCTTGATGTCGGTTTGGTTGGGGTTTCCGTGCTTACCCAGGCACTCATGAAACTGGATCGTAATGACTTGGTCTATTCTTATATAAACAAAAGGGCTTTCCCTGGATGGGGGCATATGCTTGATAACGGAGCTACCACCACATGGGAACATTGGGATGGCCAGAGGTCCCGTATACATAATTGTTATAATGGTATAGGTGAATGGTTTTACCGAGCTCCGGGCGGTATACAAATCGACGACTCTTTCCCAGGCTACCGCCATTTCAGACTGAGGCCTTTTTGGGGGGGAGATTTAAAGCAAGTTACGGCACACATGGAAAGCCCTTTTGGCACGATAAGAAGCGAATGGGAGGAAACTTCAGGGTTTTTATTCTGGAACGTTACAATACCGCCCAATACCATTGCAGAAGTCTTTTTCCCGGTTAATAATATTGACAGCATCAAAGAATCCGGGAACCCGATAGGTAGAATCGAGGGATGTAAAGCGAAAAACAAGAGCGCAGAAGAGGTAATGGTAGAGTTAAGAGGAGGAAGCTATCGATTTGAAGTAAATATCCGGTAAAGTGGATTGTGCAACAGGCTCCATTGCGGATTTTTAGTTTTTCGTCTGCATCCGAACCAAAAGCGGGCGCGAGCCATTTGTTCGCCCGCATGCAATGAACAGTGGCTCACCATTTGAGATTTTGCCTTCGGGCCGCTTCGGCAAACTCCCCCAGAATGTCCCGTTCGGGGCCGACTTTCGTTGCATTCCATCCATGCAGGCTGCTGGCAAACAGATCATAGTTGTCGTGATGATTGGCCGCCGTTGCCACATAACGAGCTCCCCAGTCCGCAAAGCGCCTGATGGTTGCCTCCGGGTCGAACTTCTCGGCCTTCCACAATCTGCAGACATCCTTATATCCCACCTTCGACTGGTGTCCGAAAGTGCGTCGATGATAGAGCCACGCCTCGCTGCCCCATTTTTCCCGGCCAAGTTCAGGCGGCGACATATACATATGCCGGGCATACCACCCTCCGCCTTTTTCCGGCACCGTCTGTGGCCCCCAATGAAGCCATAACCCGAACTTCGCATCCTTGAACCATTCAGGACATTTCCATTCAGCCGCCATTTTTGGCCATTCACTCATAGTGCACCTTCTGTGACACGTGTTCGATTGCTCCCGTTTTAGAGCCTGCCACACAATAATGTTCAAACCCAACCATTGGATCGGACATCTGCATAAGCAAGGCCTGCCCGCTGCAGGCAGGTAAACCGCCTTTTTTGAGGCTAAAATGCAAAGTGTAATTTTCAAAAACGGCAAAAATGCCTTATAAGATTAAATATAATAGTTGTTTATATTAACTCTTGCCTTTGGTTTATGAAATATGCGGGTTAATACGCCGGATGGCCCAGTGCGCGCTTATACGCCCCAGCGGCTTCCATAGCGGAGCGCAACACCGGGCTGAACGAGCGCCCGCGGGTATCTGGGTAGAGCCGGTCGTCGGTCCACATACCGGCGACTTCATCGCCGTTTACCTCCATGATTCGCGCATCGCCTATAAGGTCTATGCCGAGGAAGTAAGGTGTGGCGTAGTCCCCGACATTTCCCAGCGGCGCACGCGGCAGATCGCCGCGGTGTTTTTTTGCATAATAGCTTATGGCTCTGAAGGCATGAAGGGAGGCCTCATTAAGGCGTTTCAGCAGGTTTTCTCCTTCTCTTCGCCCCATGCCGGCCCGGCGCAACATGTCCTGTTCGGCGACCATCTCCATATCTTCACCCAAACCAATCCTGGCAAACCGGCCGGTCACCTCCGGCTCACCCGCTGCGGAAGCCGCTACAAAGACCCGCCAGTTATAGTCCGCGCCGCATCCGGGCCTTACTCTTTCCTGAAGCAGGGCGCCGTAGTCAAGCGCCAGATCGACGGCGTGGCGGGCGGCAGCGGATTTTTCTCCGGGCAAACTAAATATTTTTACCTCACGGGACTGTTCTCCTCGTGCGGGTTTAACGACTACCTCCCGTGCGCCGCGTGCCGCCAGCTTCCCGACGGCCAGCTCCGCTTCCCGACCAACCCGTTCGGGATCGCAGGGAAAGTCCGGTCGGGGCAGGAACCCTTCATCTATAAGATTCAGCCCGATGTCTTGTTCGTCGCGAAATGAACGCAGGGCCTCGGTCGTCAGATACTTGTAATTTGTCAGTCTGGCGATTAGTTCGGAGCGCAGCACCGGAACCCCGATATCGTGCGGGGCCGGGCCGCTCCATCGGTGGGGGCATACGAAATGTAAAAGCAGCGGTTTCCTGAAGGAAGCAAGAATATATTTCCCGGCGGAATCTCTTATCAGACCCGAAGACGCCAGACGCACGGTATGGCGACCGCTTTGTGCAAAGAGCGAACGCCCGGGGTGGTCGAAGGCGACAAGCGCATTGAGCCCTTCGATCTTTGCCGCGGCGTCGAGGATGCTGTAGGCACTTACGTTCCATCCGCCGCCATATATCACTGCAAAATTGACGTTGGTTTTACGTTCCGGAACTTCGAAATCATACTTTATTTCCGGCAGTGCTCCCTGTCTTTTTATGCTTTCATAAAGCCCTTCTATTCTGTCGAGAAGTTCGCTGCAGTCGGCGCCGGCATGTTCTATGCCGAGCCGGAAGTGGGCTTTTTCCGGAGTGCGGGGGGCGTATTCGGTTATATGCTCGACAATGCGGTGGTAGAGCCGCTCGCAGGCCTTTTGCATTGCCCGGCGTGCGAAGAGGCCGGCGGCGCCAGACCGATGCTCAGCCGCGCGGCAGAGCTTATGCCACTGCCGCCACAGCGCATCGGCATGCTGTCGGAGACCAGCCCAGAACTCTTCCTCATCCCGGCATCTGCGGGGGAGCTCGTTTAAGATCAGATCCTGAAAACCCATGCTTTTTTCAACGCCGGAGCGCAGTTTTTCTTCCCAGCACGGCTCGAAGGCAAGGTCTCTTACGGCCGTTCGGATCTGTTTTTCAAAAGCGGGGGTTATCTCTTCAGGAGTCAATTATATGCTTGAGAGGTTTTGGCCTGTCCACGCCTTCGATCCAACCCGGCCGCTTGCTCCATGGAGTTAAAGAGCGCACGCCGGTCATGTCCATCCAATGCTGGAGGCGGGCGGGCGGCAGGCCCCAGTTCATATGTATATGGTTTGCAGGTGCGTATTGTTTGTATTCCGTCATGGATGCGTATTTCGGACACACGAAAGTATGGGGCCAGGTATAGTTCGAAGTTCTGCATACCTTTTCAGAGAGTTCAGGCGGCAGCGAAATTGTCCGGGCTTCGTCCCACATAAGTGAGAATCTCGAGTGAGTGGAGCTGAACGCAAGCCTTGCTGCAATGCCGTGGATACCCGGCGGCGATACGAAACTGACGGAGTTGCCTCCGCCCGGGAAATAGTCTTCTTCGGCTCGGGGCATAGAGACGTTTTTCAGGCATTCCTCCGCCGATGCGCCGGGCGCTGCAGCCCAGTTGAAACTTGCCGAACCGCTGTTATCTCCGTCGAAAAAGCCTTTCTTCGCCCACAATTCATTGTCTTCATATTCGATTGATAGTTCTTTTGCCAGCGACCGGATTTCCCACGGCTCCCACACCTTTCTGAAGTCCATGAACAGCGGCGGGGTTCCGCCCGCAAGCCACGTCATAAAGAGCATGGTCAGCAGCCCCTGGACGTCGGCCTCGGTGGCGTAGGGCAGCGGCGGTTTCGCGCCACGGTGATCGAAAGTGGAATTGAAGATACTCTCCATAACGTCGGCAACCGGCAGTGGGCGCCCCCTGAGGTCGGAGCCCCATTCAAGCTGCGACATAAACCCGCCGCCTGCGGCGTTGAGATCTTCCATCAGGTCCCTTACGATCAGGTACATGGCAAGAGACCGGTTAAACAGCTCGCTTTCCCCGGCGCCGTCGACCTGGAGCCGTTTTCCGACATGCCGGTCTATCCACCCTCTCAGGTCATCGAGTTCCTTTTTATCGTAAGCTTCTTTCTCCAGCATATCGGCGAGCAATTTCATATCCAGGCGCGTGATTTCTATGCCGAATATATTTCGGGTAGGTATGACATGCGCCAGTGCGGTTTCCATACCCATGGAATCGTGTCCGAAGACCACCAATCTGCGCCCTTTCAATCCTGCATAGGTCAGGGCTGCGTAGCACCAGTCGATAAGCGCGGTGGCGGTGTTTTCCGTCATTGCCGGGTCGGGCCCGCTATCGGGCCAGGTGCCCACGTTCAGGGCGGCGAGTCTGCCGCTCTGGGCGAGAGCGCCGTTAACGGCGTGGGCGAAAACAACTCCCGGCTTCGGACCGGAATTGCCACATGTGATGTTGACCGGCATATCGCCAGGAAAATGGCCCAGCAAGCTAATAAGTGTCAGCTGCGGGAATGCCCACGTATCGGGAGCACATACTATGGCATCTACCCCGGCATTGAGAAACTGTTTTGCCACAATATCGGCTTCTTTTTCTCCGTCTATGAGTATGTCGGACCATACGACCTCGACAGGCGAGCCGTCGGGCATCCGCACATTCTCCGAGATTACACCGGCGACCATTTCGGCGATATTCCGACATCTGAAACGCGCCTCTTCGTCTATGCGGGGATCGCTTGTGGCACAAACCCCGAAAGTTATATTTTCGGGGGTTTTATCCGTCGGCAAAGGCAACTTTCTGGCTGAAGGCATATTTAAGCTCCTAATTCTTTTTCAAGACGGAGCTTGAAAAAGAATTAATATAACGGTAAATGTGAACGGCATACGGCAAAAAACATCATTTTTGAGCACATCGACAATTTGTTGTCGATGTTGCGGCATTAAGCGTCTGCAAATGGCTTCCCGGCCAGGATTCGAACCTGGAACGGCAGGACCAAAACCTGCTGTGTTACCAGTTACACCACCGGGAAGCAGCCTCCGACTTACTTACCATTTGAGCACAGGAGCACCTCAAACGCCAAATCAAGCGAGTTTC
>PWZK01000296.1 GCA_003567495.1 Candidatus Brocadiaceae bacterium | reverse complement strand
GCGATCGTTTATATTGCGGTTGCCCGTTCTGCGATAATCTCGATATTCTGAGCGCTTTATTACCGGAATATCACCGCCTGGGTTAAACTCCCTGTCTATCTGTTCCCAGACTCCGTTTTGAACGGCCAGGCGCACAGCTTGCTCCCGGACAGCGGGGTCGGTAAGGTAAGGCGCGGGCCGGCAGCCGCTGTAATTTCTCAAAATATCAGTTAATTCTTCTATCGTTAAATCCTGGAACAACATTTTTTGAGCAGACATACAATGTTCTCCTTCAGTTACCCCCATATTTCATGGGTTTTTGCATGTGTACATTTGTAAGGGAACCTAATTTTGGGTACAATAGCTGGTTAGTTAGCAACTTTTTAACCAGAAAGAGAGGTTCCCGATCTGATAGAGTATACTGTGAAGAAAGGAGCGTTTTCAAGTGTTGAGGGACTTGCGCTGTAACGTTTGGTGTTGGGAATGTAAAAATACTGTTGGAAATTGACGTTTAATTCAGCTACCTGCGATTTGTTTGCGTGCCGGTGAAAATGCGGATATAATCAGCTAATCACGAAGATAGCATCGGAACGCGTGAAATAAGCGGGGTATGAATGTTTTATGTGGGGAAGTAATTATGTCAGGGAAAAGAGTGTTGTTGGTAGATGATGATCGGGAGTTTGTTGCCGCCAATAGGCTTGTTCTGGAAAGTAAAGGCTACGAGGTATTGGATGCACATGACGTAGACAGCGCGAAGAAAAAGGCGCTGGAAACCGGGCTGGATGTTATCGTGCTGGATGTGATGATGGAAACCAATCAGGCAGGTTTTGAGTTGGCCAGATGGCTGCGCTCTCAGGAGACAACCAGCAGTATACCGATTGTCATGCTTACGGCGATAAATCAGAGATATCCGCTTAATTTTGATAAGGATGAAATCTGGTTGCCCGTGGATGAATTTTTTGAAAAACCTGTTACTCCGGACGATCTTCTTGAAGCAGTATCAAAAGCAGCTTCGAAAGAATAAAACGTAACTTGTGGCGGGAAAACGCTTGTAGCCGGCGAGCGTTTGGATTTTGGGAGTGAACCGCGCCGGATGTATCTCATGCCTCCCCCAGCCCGCGCGTGCTGCAGCCATTGCCGTTCCCTGTGTTATTCTCCGATGATTTTAATCAGGACTCTTTTGCTTCTTCTCCCGTCGAATTCCCCGTAGAAAATCTGTTCCCACGGTCCAAAATCGAGTTTGCCTTCAGTGATCGCCACGACAACTTCACGTCCCATGATCTGTCTTTTCAAATGAGCGTCGGCATTGTCTTCAGCGCCGTTGTGTGCATACCGGGAAATTGGTTCATGGGGCGCAAGTTCTTCCAGCCATTTCATATAATCACTATGAAGTCCGCCCTCGTCATCATTGATAAAAACGCTGGCGGTAATATGCATTGCATTAACGAGGCAGAACCCTTCGTTGACCTTGCTTTCCTCAATCGCTTTTTGAACATCTCCAGTGATGTTTACAAATCCCATCCGCTGCGGAACGTTAAAAGTAAGTTCCTTCTTGTAGCTTTGCATACAGTTTTCCTCCATTTCTGCAGAAGAGTCGCTCTCTTTTATCTAATGAATCACTCGATCACCACGGCTGTTCCCTGCCCATAGACAATAATGAGTGACTTTCCTTTTGAACTGATGTTTTCGTAATCGTATCTGTAACCAATGATAGCATTCGCACCGAGTTGCAGGGCCTTATCGAGAAGTTCATCGTTCATTTCCTTCGTCATAGATTCCACACATGAACAGTGTGTATACATACCATCCATACAAAAAAACCACGTAGTATATATATAACCTGGAATGCTTTTTATGTCAAACATAAGCCCCTTTTTAAAGACGGTTCTTAAAAAAACAGGACAAAAAACTTATGGGTGCAAAACTTCATTTTTATTTGCATCGTCGGCCTAAAACCGGTAATATTAGCAAGGGTTTGAAAACTGTTGCATTGGAACGAGGTAAATGAGCCGCATGCCTGTGCCGACACTGGTAAGTCCTCAGCGAACCCCGTATGTTTGCGCATATATTTGTAGGGGCAAAACATCTTTCGCCCTTTTCAGGCGTTCAGGGGACGTTTTATTGATTGCTTTGGTCATAACTGATTTAACCAGGTTGCTAATTTTTTTAGAGGATTGAATGATGACCGACACTAAAAAAACTAAATCGCAAATGTTGCAATCGAGGACCAAAACCACTGTTTCTACTTCTGGCGCCGGTTCCGGCAGGGAGGGGGAGACTCAAGATTCATGTACAAATGTGTATGAGGATCGCAAAGACTCTAAAATACGGCTCGGAATTATTGGTTCCTGGGGGCATTTTGTGCATGTTTTGGACGATATTGAAAAAATGCCGGAAGTCGAGGTGGTGGGTTTGGCTAGAGCACTTCCAGGCGAAGATTTTAGCGGGGTCAGGGCAAAGTATTCCTCAACAGCGAGCGTGCCGCTTTATGACGATTATCGTCAGCTTTTGAGCGAACAATCGCCCGATGTCGTAACAATCAGCACGCGTTTGGACCAGATAACGCCTGTGGCTATCGAGGTTGCAGGAGCGGGCTGTAACCTGGTCTGCGAGAAGCCGCTGGCGATTACACATGCAGGGCTGGGCCTGCTGTGGGAGGCGGTCAAGGCGAACGGGGTCGAGTGTCTGGCAATGCTGAATAACCGGGTTCATCCATTGTTGGCTGCTGCTGCAAAAGCAGTGGGTGACGGATTAATCGGCAAGGTGTGCTTACTGAATGCGCGCAAGTCATATCGGTTTGGCAATCGTCCCGAGTGGTTTGGGCGGCGTGAAACTTACGGAGGTACTATTCCGTGGGTTGGAATCCACGCCCTGGATTTTATTGATGCCGTGGCTGATTCGGCTTTTACTTCGGTTGCCGCCATGCACGCCAACGCCG
>PWZK01000153.1 GCA_003567495.1 Candidatus Brocadiaceae bacterium | reverse complement strand
TGTGGCGTGCGGCGTGTCCTGTGACTCTGCTTCAGTCCTGTCGGACTTTCGCGCCGTCACAGGCTTTAGCATGCCGCGCCGTTGGCGTTATACTAATTCTTTTCAAGTTTGTTTTTGAAAAGAATTATTTTGAAAAGAATTACGGGGCTACAGCCCCAGCACCCGAATAACCGATTCAGCAACGTTTTTCATGTTATTATTGTCGCTCAGATAGCCGTCAGCACCGCTGCGTCGTATCCGGCGCTGAATGGTTCTGTTACGCACGCCGTTGAAAACGACTATGCCGGTATTGGCGTAACTGTTTTTGAGATTCTTAACAAAGGCGCCCTTATAGTCGCCGGCCCATGGTTTCAACTTTGAGTCGATTACCATTACGTCCATGGCACGGCAGTCCAGGATCTGTTTTGCTGTTTTTATGTTCACCACGGACTCACATTCCGTTGTAGGGCTGTTCAGGAGTTCGCGAAGTTCGCTGAGTTGAAAAATATCGCGACCTACCAGCAGGACTCTACGGTTTCTTTCACATGATTCGCTCATGGTCAGCCTTGTAAAAATTGTCGATTAAAAATAAGACACCCCAAATTGTCGACGTACGAAAAAGTGATAAGGCGTTTGTCTTTTGCCTTTGCCGTTAAGTTAATTCTTTTTCAAGCTACGTCTTGAAAAAACAGGTTTTTAAGCCGTTTTTGTCAAATCCTCTCGCGCTACGAGGTCTTGATAGGTTTCGCGTCTGCCTACAAGCAGGGGTTTTTGGTCGCAGACAAGCACCTCCGCCGCCCTTGTACGCCCGTTATAATTAGAGCTCATGGTATAGCCGTAAGCGCCGGCATCAAAAATAGCAAGCAGATCTCCCTCCCCGACCCGGGGAAGCGGGCGCTCTTTTGCCATACAGTCGCAGCTCTCGCACACCGGGCCGACTATATCGACTTTTTCGAAATCCGAGCCTTCGGCGGCGTCGTCGCCGGGTTTCATGACGCCGGGCATTTTGTCGCGGCTTTCCGCCGGCCATATGCGGTGAAACGCGCCGTAAAGTGCGGGACGCAGCAAATCGTTCATTGCCCCGTCTATGATAACAAATTTTTTACCGTCGTCGTTTTCCTTCCGATAGATCACCCGCGCGAGCAATACACCCGCCGGCGCCGCTATATGGCGCCCTGGTTCGAGTATAAGATTGATTTTCAGTTCGTTCAGCTCGGGGTCCAGAGCCTCGGCATAGCTTTCGGGCGGCGGCACTTTTTCACCGGTATATGACATGCAGTACCCGCCGCCGAGGTTTATGGTTGTTATCTTTATACGCTTCCCCCTGAGCTTTTCAACAAACCCGGCCAACGTTTTCAGTCCTTCCCGATACGGGTCGGGGCTATAAATGGGAGAACCAAGGTGAACGTGCAGGCCGCAGAGGTTCACAGACGGCATATCAGTGGTCTCTGAAGCGACTTCCAGCGCTTTTGAGAGTCCGATTCCAAATTTGTTCTCTTTTCTCCCGGTCGTCGTTTTTTTGTGCGTTTTAGCATCTATATCGGGGTTTATCCTTATAGCTACGTCCGCAATGCAGCCTTTTTCCGCCGCCAATTTTGCTATAAGCCGCATTTCGCCTGCGGACTCCACGTTGAACATGTGGACGTTATGGTGCAGGGCGAATTCTATCTCTCCGGCGGTTTTGCCCACGCCGGCGAAAACCGTTTTTGAAGCGTCGCCGCCGGCGCGAAGCACGCGGTAGAGTTCACCGCCGCTGACGACATCAAAACCGCATCCCTTCCCGGCCAGCAGTTTTAGTATCGACAGGTTGGCAAGCGATTTCACTGAGAAGCATATCAGCGGGCTGTGGGCGGCAAAAGCGCGCTGGAAATCCGACAGGCGATCCAGAAGAGTAGCACTGCTGTAAAGATAACACGGCGTACCGTATTTCTCCGCTATATTGCTCACCGGCACGCCGTCGCAGCAGAGCCGGCCTTTTATATAATTAAATCCTCTGTCTGACAAAGCTCACCTCTTCTTTTTTTTCTTCTTTTTATTGGTTTTCCCTGCGGCCTTCTTCTCTATTTTTTTCGTGTATTCACACTCGGGATACCTGGTGCATCCCAGATACTGTTCGTCCTGCGTTGATTTTGAAGTGAGGCGTCCGTCGCATCCTTCCTGCGGGCACTCTTTCATTGAGCTCGGCAGGCGCCACGTGTTTTTGCATTTCGGAAAACCCGAGCAGGCGAGAAATCTTCCGTACTTTCCCCACCTGAGCAGAAGCGGCAGCCCGCATTTCTCACATTTTTCAGCGGTTATAACCGGAGCGGGCAGTTCGTCTTTACCGAGCGGCCGCGTGCCGTCGCAGTCCGGATATTTCGAGCATCCGAGAAACATCCCTTTTCTGCTCGTGCGCACCTGCATGGGCGAGTTGCATTTCTCGCAGTGCGGCGTATGTTCATCGACTATGTTTTCGGTCTCTTTCAGCGCATCTTCCAGTTGCCCGGGCTGTTTCTGCCATCTGCAGCGCCCGCAGACCACCATCGCCCCGCCTTCGTCGCGGTGCTCCAGATAAGTTTTATCCCCGCATTGCGGGCAGCCGAACCTTGTAGCGTCACGGCGGTTGAGTTCTACGGGATTCCCCTCTTTATCGATTCCCATGGCGGTCTCACAGTCGGGATAGCCGGAACATGAGAGAAATGGATTTCCGCGCCGGCTGGTACGTTTCATAAGCATTTTGCCGCAATTAGGGCATGTATGTTCGGTCTCCTCTGAATCGTCATCAAGCGGCATGGTTCCTTTGCATTCAGGAAACCCGCTGCAGCCCAGGAATTTATCTCCGGTGCGGCTGTATCGCAGGATCATTTTCTTCCCGCATTCCGGACATTCAGTGTCTTTGCCGTTATCCGATTCTGAAACAGAAACCATTTTTTTCTTTGCTTCTTCAAGGTCCGTCTTGAAACGCCCGTAGAACTCGCGAAGAGTTTCGCGCCAGTCGGCCTTGCCCTCTTCGACCCTATCGAGGTTTTCCTCCATATCCCTGGTAAAATCGTAGTCCATTTCGGTGGGAAAATGTTTCACCAGTTTCTCCACCACCACCTTGCCCAGGTCGGTGGGCTCTATGGCCTTGCTTCTGTTCTGACGGCGCACGTAGTTTCTTTTAAAAAGAGTGCTTATAGTAGGAGCATAGGTACTTGGACGCCCAATACCCTTTCGTTCGAGCTCACGCACGAGGGAAGCCTCGGTAAAGCGGGGCGGCGGCTGGGTGAAGTGCTGGGAGGGTTCGAGGTTCAGAAGATCAAGGATTGCTTGTTCATGCAGAGGCGGCAGAATCTGGTCTTTATCATCCGCCTTTCTCTGCATTACGCGGGTATAGCCGTCAAAAATCATCTCCCTGCCTTTGGCCATAAAGATGCCCTGCAGTTCCGATTTCGGGTCGGTTTTATCCGGGGACGAAGTCCGGATTTTCACTTTTGTCAGCGCATATACGGCCGGTTTCATCTGAGATGCGACGAAACGACGGTAGATAAGATCGTAGAGCTGCCACTGACGTTTCGGAAGCCTGCTTTTGAGCGATTCAGGGGCGCGCGCGATGCTCGTCGGTCGTATGGCTTCGTGTGCCGCCTGCGCCGCCTTGGGGCTTTTAAAAAAGTTCGGTTTGCCGGGAAGGTATTTGTCGCCATAATTTTCCTTTATGTGTGCTCTTACGGCAGAGAGAGCGTCTTTTGAAACATTTGTCGAATCGGTTCGCATGTATGTGATAAGGCCCTCGCTGCCACCGTTTATATCCACTCCTTCGTAGAGTTTCTGGGCCTCCCGCATCGTTTGCCCCGGACTCATGTTTAGCATGCTGCTGGCAGCGCGCTGCATGGAGGATGTGATGAAGGGCGGGGCGGGTTTTGATCCGGTTTTTCGCTTTTCTATGGATTCAATGTGATATTGTCGGTTTTTGAGTGCTTCGACAACTTTCAGGGCACCTTCACGGTCGTTGATTTTTGCCTTTTTTCCGTCGAGTTTTTCAAGTTTTGCCTCAAAAGCAACGGTTTCGTCTTCCGGTTGCAGGCCGGCCGTTATTTCCCAGTATTCTCTGGGCTCGAACGCGTCGATTTCATCTTCACGTTCGACGACCAGTCGCAGTGCAACACTTTGCACGCGGCCAGCGCTCAGGCCGCGCAGTATCTTTTTGCTGATAAGCGGGCTCAGTTCGTAGCCGACCACCCGATCCAGTATCCGGCGCGCCTGCTGGGCATTGACCAGGTTCATGTCGATTTTGGTGGGTTTTTTAAAAGCCTCGTGGATAGCCGGTCTTGTTATCTCGTGGAAGGTGGCACGACGCGCCTTCTTGCCGTTGAGGTCCAGGGCGTTCATCAGATGCCAGGCTATAGCCTCACCTTCTCTGTCGGGGTCGGGCGCAAGATAAACAACTTTAGCCTTCACGGCATTTTTCTTCAATTTGCTTATGGTCTTGCGGCTTCTCGGCATCAGCTCATAGCTTGGTTCAAAATCGTTTTCGACATCGACGCCGAACTTGCGTGGCGGCAAGTCCCTGACGTGTCCCCCGGACGCCTCCACCGCATAGTTTTTACCCAGATAACGTGCTATTGTGCGTGCCTTGGCGGGCGATTCTACAATTACCAGATTCTCCGGCATAATTATTAACCTTTATAAAAATCTTAATTATTTTGGCTCTTTTACAAGACGCAACTTGCGTCTTTCCCATTCTCTTTCTTCGTTTTCCCTTACATATACAAAAAGGCTGAATTCAGAGTTTTCATCGTTTCCCCCGGCTTCCTTCGCATGAAGGCCATAGGAGAGGAAAACGGACATGTTTCCGGCGTACCTGGCCGGGAACCCGGCTTCCGGCTCCGGGATGTTCTTGATCTCGAGTTTTGACAAAGCGAGCAGATCGTCTTTTGTGCTATGTATCCGGGGTTCGCGACGCAGCCTGCGACCAGCTGGTTCTTCCCTGTAAAGAGCCTCGTATGTATGGGGGAACAATTCCATGACGTCTTCGACGTCTCCGCGACCTATGGCTTTCAGGACCGGCTCCAGCAATTTGTTTATTTCCTCGCTGTCGGCACGATCGAGTTCCAGCGCGGCGTTTTGTTCCGGCGGGCCGAGGGTTGCGGCGGTTATCAGCCACTCAGCCCCGGGCCTGAAAAGTGAAAAAGTGTCTTCACGTTTCCTGCCCCTTGCACATGTGGCTTCCACTTTGAAAAAGACCCTCCCCTCTTTGAGATCGGCCCAGTGCAACTCGCGCAGTGATTTCTCTATATTCCGAAACTGATACCCGCGAAGCTCGGGCGCCCAGGCGGCGCGTTTGAAATTTTTGTAGTTTTCTTGCAACCTCGAAGCGGAGGTGCCGGCATAGACAAACTCGCGCATAACGGCTTCGATGTCGCCCGCACGGATACGATTTTCAAGTCGGTTCATAAATCGCCCGATGCTCTGTCGTTCGCTTTCCGCCCATCGCAATTCGGCTTCGGACGGAGGTTGCGTGAGCATGTTGCCGGCACAACCGGCCGACAGCCCCAACAGCAAACACAGAAAAACCGCCGATCTTTTCCAGTTCACGGAAGGGAAAAAATCCCAGCGCCCGAATGTGTCGCCGACCTGGTAGTATCGCATTGCCCCGGCTCGATTAAAAGGTTATATTAATGCGGGTTAAACGACTATGCCCTTCTTCAGTATAATATTTGCGTACAGCGCCGATTCACCCGTAGCTATTATCGCATAGGCGCCTTTAGCTTCTTCGTAGAAAGCGGACCGTTCCACCATACCAAAACCCTCAAACGGTTCGCCGCTTTCTTCGATAACCCTCCGATAATCCTCCCAGATGGGCGTCTCAACCGGGTCGCCGGGCACAACTTCCATCAGGCGCACCGGTTTTTCGACGTACGGGTCAAGCGGAAAAACCTTCAGGATCGCCTCCAGCACAGCCGCAGCACCGTGTCCGTCCATCCTTATCAGCTTTTGCGAGACCGTATTTGCGGCTACCGAAGCCGCAGGAAAATTCCCGTCCGCAATGACTATATCGTCGCCGTGCCCCATCTCCGCGAGTATTTTCAGCAGTTCGGGACCCAATATTTCAGGAATATTTTTAAGCATCTTTCAAACTCCTTTCAGTTCAGTGACTTTTTCAGGCTCGTCAAGGGAAGGGTTTAGTTTCGCCGTTAATTACTATCTAATATTATCGGTTCAGACGCAATTCGTCAAGTGAACACTTGCAAGGCGGCCTTTGATACTGCTATTATGTACCGATTCGGGGTAAGTCCTGAGTATATTGGTAGTGACGGTTTGAAGCGTGGTTTACTGAACACTTACAACTGAACACTTACAATGGTTCTAAAAACAGGAAGGAGAAGCAGGCCATGAAAATGAAAGGCGACGGACATGACGCACAGGAACCAGCCGACTCCGGCATTCGCAAGCGGGGAGTCAAGAGTGATTTTGAGCTCATAGACGCCTCAAGACAGAACGCTTCATTTGCCCAACACGACACCTGGCGAGTTTTTCGCATAATGGCCGAATTTGTCGAGGGATTTGAGACGCTGCACAGCCTCGGCCCCGCGGTATCGATTTTCGGCAGTGCAAGGGGTCGGGAGGAAGACGACGAATATTACGAAAAGGCACGCAACACGGCCCGTCGCCTGGCCGAGAAGGATATAGCTGTAATAACGGGCGGCGGCGGCGGTTTTATGGAAGCCGCCAACAGGGGTGCAAAGGAAGGCGGCGGTAAATCGGTCGGGCTGAACATAGAACTTCCCTTCGAGCAGAAACCCAACCGCTATCTGGACATCATGCTTGAGTTTCACTACTTTTTCTGCAGAAAAGTGATGTTCCTGAAAAATTCAATTGGTTTTATAATGTTTCCCGGCGGTTTCGGGACTATGGACGAGCTTTTTGAGTCTCTTACGCTTATACAGACCATGCGGAACGAAAATTTCGGACTCGTTCTCTATGGGTCGCGGTTCTGGAACGGCCTGATCGACTGGATAAAAGACCCGATGCTGGCAAGAGGCTATATATCACCTGAGGACATGGATCTTTTGAAGGTAACCGACAGCGAAGATGAGGCGGTTGAGATCATTCTTGAACGACTGCGCCGGCTGGCAGACACTCGTACCGGAGAGAAAGGTTTATGGTAAGTCCTCAGTGAACCACACATCGTAGTAGAAAAAAGAAAAGAATATATACCGCCAATGAGGAGTTTGCGCTGCCACCATTTGAATCAGGCAGAAAAAAAGCTCATAATAGGCGTTGCGTCAAATCGACATCAGGGTATATAGAATGAAATGGGCTGAGCTTCTTGAGATTGTCGGGGATGAGCCGGTTTTTGATTCATCTGTTCTGCTGTCGGGGCATAGCCGCCCGGAGAGCGTATGTCAGCAGCTGAGCCGATGGGTGAAAACGGAACGTCTTGTTCAGTCATATGCGGGTTAAAACCGGGGCCTGCGTCAGGGCAGATACAGCGCAGGATTTACCGGCCTGTCGTTTTTGAAAAGCCGCAGGGCGAGTTCCGCCGTCTCCCGCTTATCGCCGACACCAACCGTACCTATTACGTCGCCCTTACGAACCATTGTCCCGCCACGCACGCTGAGAATATCCAGAAGTGCGTACCAGCTTACGACATCCCGGCCGTGGCGGACGGCCACCACGTTGCCCCAGCCGGGCTCCACATTTTCCGGCCCCCGGATCGCAAAAATAACCTCACCATCGGCTATTGCGCGCACTTCCGCGCCCGCCGGCGCCCTTATCGTGACACCGGGCTCGGGCAGGCCATGTCGCCTGTGGCCGTATTCTCGCGTAAGGGAGCCCCGAAGCGGCCACATCCAGTCGCCGCCGGCGGCGTTTTCACCGCCCACCGGCCGTCCTTCCGGCTGCGGCTTTGCCTGGTCGTTTTCTCGCCTGCCGCCGGCGACGTGCGGTCGTCCGTTTCGGGGCGAATCGGTTGCAATGGGAATGAAAAGCACCTGGCCGATTTCAAGGTCGTATATATCGCTTCTGTTCAATTCCCGGATATCCTGCCATGGTATGCCGAACCGGGCGCCGAGGGAATAGAGGGTATCGCCCGGCCTTACGTAGTAAACGCTGTAATTGTGGCGCGGATCGGGCAGTATGGCACCGACATCATTTTCCGCCTTGACATCCGCAAGCCCGCCGTTAAAATCCTGCGTTGGGGTTATTGATCGACATCCCTGAAATAACAGCCACGGCGTAAGCAAGGCGAAAAGCGGCAACATTTTTTTCGTCACGATTTTTACCCGAATTAAGGGACACTCCGGATTGTTTTTATTTTCTGCATGCGGCTAACGCGCTTATTTCACGCGTTCTCAGCCTGCCTGCAGCAGGCAGGCGGTGAAACCTGAGCACCCTCCCCCCGTACTGAGCCCCGACGGGGCGACTCAAGAAAGGGGCTCGCCCTGAATTCACCAAACCTTTGAATCGCCCCTACGGGGCTCTTTTCTGTTTTTTGCAAGAGTTTCCCGGGGTTACAACGCCCAACGACAGGGCGCTTCCACCCCGGGCTATTAATCAGACGGCCCTTCGGGCCTGACGGCAAAAACTACAACCCGTCTTACTGTCGTTGCCGTTGTCGTTGCTTAACAGCTCAACAACTTAACAACTTATCAGCTTAAATTGTCGTTGTCGTTGATTCCTCATTCCTAATTCCACATTTTGAATTCAATCCCATTACATGCGGTATTGCGGTCCGATCAGTTCGACGAGTTCATCGCGTTTTTTCTCCATCAAATCCGCGTCGCCCACCGCTTCCACGTAGAGGCGGCAAATACCTCCGCCTCCGCCCTCCGTGCCACTTTTCCTGAGGCAGAACCACCATTTTTCAGCTTCGACGAGCACGTCGGAAACCGCCTGTTTGAATTCGGGCGGGTACTTTTCAGCAAGCCGTATTCCTTCTTCGGATACGCCGTATATACTTTTTATCTCACCCTCATAAGCCTTCACGGCCTCTTCTATAACCCGGTCGGCGGGTCTTTCAGCGGGCAGCTGGAAGTTGATCTCGCCGGATTCGTGGTATCCGGCGCGCAGCTCGACGAGCTGCGAAGAGAGAGTTTTTCCCTGTTTGTGCAATTCGGAGGCAAGTTCGAGCACTATCAGCCCGGCCAGCATCCCGCTGTCGGCGATATAAAAATCCCGGAACATGTAGTGTCCGCTGTGTTCGGCGCCAAACGCTATGTCGGGTTTTGCGTACATAATGGGTTTAATTTTGCTGTAGCCCACCGGCGTCATAAAGGTGCCGGCCTCGCCAAACACATCGTTCCTGTCTCCCAGCATATCCGCCACCACCCAGCTGCATACCATGTTGTGGGCAATCACGCAGCCCGGCCCGAGCTTCTCGCGAAGTTTCTTTCCGATAAGCGTGCCCAGCAGGGGCGGGGAAATTATCCGGCCCTTCTCATCTGTAAGCGCCACCCGATCGGCATCGCCGTCGAAACACATCCCTGCATGCGCATCGTTCTCCGTGACCAGCGTCGCCACCATTTTCTGGTACTGTGCATTCAGCGGGTTAGGCACCAAAACAGGGAAACGCCCGTCGGGCACTTCGTTGGAGAAAACCCAGTCGAACTGCGGCGTCAGTGCAGCGAACTCACGCATAATACGCCCGCCCATACCGTTTCCGGCCTCCACGGCGACCTTAAACGGTTTTTCGACACCCGATGCCGCGCCGGTAAAATCCAGCTTGCCTTTTTCAAGCGCGGTTTTTATATAATCCGGCGCAAAATCATCCCACGCGAGCCGCTCGGGGATACTGGCTTTCTTCAGACCCAGCGCAAGCCTCCGAAGCGGAGCTGCAGGCGAGGGGACCGGCACCTCTTTTGCCACCGGCAGCGGAAGCCCCGTGCGACCGAAAAACTTAAACCCGTTGTTATCGGCGGGATTATGCGAGGCGGTAATTATGATCCCGCCGTCAATGACATCGCTGTAATGAGCAGTAAGAAAACCCACCAGCTCGGTGCCGGCGAGGCCAAGGGCTATCGGCCTGCAGCCCCCTGCCGCCAGCCCTTCGGCAAGGGCGCTTGCAAGCGGCGGCCCGCTCAACCGCATATCGTGTCCTATAACCACGTTAACAGGCATAATATCGGTATGCGCGATAAATATTTTTGCCAGGTTAACGCCCAATTTCCGTGCAAGTGAGGGAGTGATGTTTTTTTCGCAGATCCCCCGTATATCGTCGCGTTTGATCACTTCTTCTATCGAGTTCGTATAATCTCCAATAGGCATGGGGTACTCCTTTTTTCGGGTTAGCGGAATTAAATCAGGGCATAGGGCCTATATAAGCCCTATAGGCGCTTAATATCGCGACATCGACAACAAATTGTCGATGTGAAAAAAATGAATATCCAATATCCAACATCCAATATCCAATGACAAAGGAACGACGATATGATCTTGAAGATCGGCTGATCGATTACGCCGTTCGTATCATAGGGCTGTCCGAAGCCCTTCCAACGACAAAAGCAGGAAGGCATGTAGCACATTAAATATTACGAAGTGGCACATCGCCTGCCTCAAATTATATTAATAGCTATTCTGTTTTCAAGTATAAAACGGCCGAAGAACGTGAATAACGCAGCAACTTGGATATTGGATATTTTTCCGTACGGCGCCGAAGCCTGCCTGCAGCAGGCAGGCGTATCATTTTGCTTGCACTGGCACTTAAACCGCCGTTTGCCGTTGCCGGGAACGCGGGCGTCCCCGCCCGCATGCGTTAGTGCGGACGAGACGTCCGCGTTCCCGGGGAAAGACGCCTGCCTGCTGCGCTGCGACGCAGGCAGGTGGTTCACTGAGGACTTACAAACAACAAAATAATAATGATAAAACAAGCCTGAGATAATATCAAGTGTCTTCTTCCCGCTCCGCCCGGTCTTTTGGCAGTGACTGTTTTAGTTTGCGGTAGTCCGTTTTGCCTGTGCCAAGTACAGGTATGCTATCGACATAACAAACACGTTTTATGTTATAAAGCGCGCTCAGCCCGGCATCACGCAGCCTGTTATTTGCCGCCCGGCGGTCAATATCCCTGCAGGTGGTAAACAGCACAATCCGAACCGAGCCGCCTTCCTCCAGCGCATCTACGGCGACAGCCGGTCCGTCTTCCCCTCCCGGATAGCGCTTTTGCAGCACCTCTTCGATTGCGGGCAGCGATATCATCTCCCCACCGATTTTGACGAACCTTTTGAGCCTGCCCTGGAAAGTCAGCACTCCTTCGGAGTCCTCGCTTACGAGGTCGCCGGTTTCATACCATTTTAACCCCTCGAACTCTACGAATGGGTCGCGGGGTTTTCCGTTTTCCGGCAGGTATCCGCCAAACACACTCGGTCCCCGCAGCAGCAGCATGCCTCTTTCGCCGGTTTCGACGCGTCGCCATGAATCCGTATCCACTATCGCATAATCCAGCGACGGCAGCACCTTGCCTATGGACTGACGGCGCGGCGCATTTTCGTCGTTTACCGACACGACAGGCGAGCATTCGGTGATGCCGTATCCTTCGAGCACGACTGCTTCCGGGCAGCGCTTGCTCAGCGCATCGTAAACCTCTTCGGTGCATTTCTCCGCGCCGGTTACAGCCAGCCGGAGCGTTGAGAGCGATGCATGCGCGCGGGAGTTCAGAATGCCGTGGAGGAAGGTAGGTGTCCCGACAAGAAGTTTTACCCCGTAAAGGTCTATCAATTGCGACAGCGTGCCGCCGTCGGTCGGATCCGGGTGGAAAACAGTCCGCATGCCGGTGCATAGCGGCAAAAGAAGCGTGACCGTCAACCCGAACGAATGAAACGGCGGCAGCATTCCGAGGAGGCGATCGTGGGGGTGCAGCGTTATTACCTCGGTGATATCCTGAAGGTTGCTCAGGATGTTGGCATGTGTCAGCGGCACGGCTTTCGGGAAGGATTCGGAGCCGCTGGTAAACAGTATAACCGCTTCACTCAGGGGATCAACTTTGCGATCGAGAAGCTTTCGCGGACGCAGACGCGCGTGCAGAGCGGCCGATATTTTAGCGGCAGGGCCTATATTCGCCCGTAAATCGCTGAGATATGTAAAATATTCCGACACGCCGGACAGATCCGTGCCCATTTTTTCGACCCGGGCGGTAAGCGCCCTGGCAGTGAGTATATTTTTCACCTCCGCAGTATTCAGGCAGTGCAGCAGATTTCTGCTCCCGAGCGTCCAGTTCAGCATGACCGGCGTTTTGCCGGCAAAAAGCGTTGCCAGATAGACAACCCCGGCCCCGGCCGACGCGGGCAGCATAATTCCGATACGCCGGCCCGGGAGTTTCTCGATATGCGGCCTCAGCGCAAACACCGCCGTAAGCACACGGCGAAAACTAAGCAAGCCGGACACCTGATCGGCCAGAACAGGCGAGTCCGGATTTTCAACGGCGACGTTCAAAAACGCATCGGTCAACGTATCGCTTTCGGGGATACCGATGCGCCTTTTTTCAGGATCCTTCGGTTCCCTGAACCACTTCGCAGGAGGTTCTGGGAGCTCTTCAGGCTCATCGCCGGGGGCGTACCCGGATGCAGCCAGCATCAGGTCGGCCACGGTCCGAACCGATTCGGCGTTCCCGCCGCTTTCTCCCCACTCAGATTCGATCCATGAGAGGAGCTCGGCGCGCCCAAGGCTGTCGATACCCAGATCCCGGCCGAGAAAATGGGCGGGGTTTATCTCCTCGACACCGCTGACTTCTTGCAGGTGGTCGGCTATGCGATCGCGAATATCTTCCGGAACGCGCCCGATATCCTCTATCTCTTCGCCGCTTTCAGCCTGTGGCTCGGGCATATGCCTGGTGCCGCCCCTTTCCCATATTGTGTAGGGAACGTAAACGGCCCGATGCCGGCCCCTGTTGTAGAAGTCTTCAAGATACCTGTTCAGCTGCTCGCGGCCGGCATCGACCGGCAGGTCTTCGGGCTCGGCAAACTCTATGCTCACGTGTC
>PWZK01000103.1 GCA_003567495.1 Candidatus Brocadiaceae bacterium | reverse complement strand
TGCTAAGGCTTATCGGTTCGATATGTAAAACAATGAAAGCCAGGAATTCTAATTCCTAATTCCACATTCCACATTCCAGATTCCGGCTTGTCCGGGTTAGGAATTAGAAATTAGGAATGAGGAACCAACGACAAAAGACAACGGCAACGACAGAGAGTCGCGTAGCAGCATTTGCCGTCAGGCCCGAAGGGCCGCCTGATTAGTAGCCCGGGGTGGAAGCGGCCTGTCGTTGGGCGCTGGAACCCCGGGAAAAGGGCGCAAACAACAGAACAGAGCCCCGAAGGGGCGATTCAAAGGTTTGGTGAACTCAGGGCGAGTACCTTATATTAACTCCTGCCGTTGGTTTATGAAATATGCGGGTTAACAGGTGCCCATCAGCCCGCTTCGATCTCTGGTGGTATTGTTTGCACTTTTTGCTCGCTGTTTTGCAGCGGACCTTGCTGGAAACGCGACTGAATACGTGAGGGCAGGCCGTGGAGTTCTATAAATCCGTCAGCGGCGCGGTGGTCGAACTCGTCGCCCTCGTCGTAGGTCGCAAGCGATTTATTGTAGAGTGAGTAAGGGCTTTTTACACCCGTTTTAACGGCCCCACCACGATAAAGCTTCATGCGCACCGTGCCGCTGACCGCACGCTGGCTGGAATGCACGTAAGCGGTCAGATCCTGATGGAATCCGCTGTACCACAGGCCGTCATAGACATTGTCTGCGTATTTTTCTGCAACAAGCGATTTAAACCTCTGAGCCGGCCGCGTCAGGCATATCGACTCGAGCGCTTTGTGAGCCTCATAGAGCACTTTTGCAGCGGGAGCTTCGTAGATTTCCCTGCTCTTTATCCCGACCAGGCGGTTCTCTACATGGTCGATCCGCCCGATCCCGTGTCCGCCTGCAATTTCATTGAGTTTTGCAATTAAAGACGGCCCGTCCATATCCGCACCGTCCAGCGCCACGGGAACACCTTTTTCGAATTCCAGCTCGATATATTGCGGCTCATCCGGGGCCTGACACGGGTTGACGGTCCATTGGTAGGCATCTTCCGGCGGTTCGATCCAGGCATCCTCCATGGCGCCGCATTCTATGCTTCTGCCCCACAGGTTCTCATCCGTCGAGTAAGGGCTTTTTTTGGTTACATCTATCTTGATGTTATGTTTTTGTGCGTAGTTTATGGCTTCGTCGCGAGTCATGTAACATTCGCGCGCCGGAGCGATAATCTTCATCCCGGGCGCAAGGGTTTTGATCCCGACGTCGAACCGCACCTGATCGTTTCCTTTTCCCGTGCATCCGTGGGCGACAGCCCGTGCCCCGTGACGTTTTGCGGTATCCACAAGCAATTTTGCAATCAGGGGCCGGCCCAATGCGGTTGCCAGGGGGTAGGCGTCCTCATACAGGGCGCCGGCCCGGAGTGCGGGCCAGCAGAAGTAATTTACAAATGTTTCGCGCGCATCGACCACCTCGGCGGCTATTGCACCGACATCCAGGGCCCTGCGCCGGGCATTTTCAAGATATTTTTGAGCGCCCATGTCGATGGTAAGCGTCACTACATCCAGTTTGTAAGTTTCCTGGATCCACCTGACAGCCACCGACGTATCAAGCCCGCCGGAATATGCAAGCACTACTTTCCCCTTTTCTGACATTTTATATCTTCCCGTTACCAGATGAATTTAATTAAGCGCCTTCCATGGTGCGAGGGGCGGGACTCGAACCCGCATCCCATATAAGGGACTGGATCCTAAATCCAGCGCGTCTGCCGATTCCGCCACCCTCGCGTCTCTTGTAACACCTTTAGTATAAGGCTTTTACGCTTTTGTTTTTTCAGCTTCCGACCCCGCCGTTTTTTCTTGGTGTCCATATGGTGTCCATAACGAATCCAGTTTCTGCACGATTTCCTGTACATGCCGCGGCGCAAGATGCGCATAACGCATCGTCTTTATAAATCCCCATAGTAACTACCCATTATACTCCAGCAACTATCAATTTTCAAATGCTATTGTACCTTTTTCATAAATAACCTTTTTTACAGAGAGGAGGTATCTTCTTTTAGAATCTTAGAATCGGGGTCGGACCACGATATAGTCTTGAAGAGCATAGTGATACGCATATTTCAGGCCCGAAAAAGGGCCTTGTACTCGATTTTCAGGGGGTGTTTGGGGGCAGTAAGGGGTTTGTCGGCGTGGACGCCGGCAGTCCGGGTTGCGTTCTTTGTTTGAGGCGGAAAGAAACGCAGGCCGGTATCGAAATGGTATATTCGGCGGTTGCGACGTCAACTTAAAATCTCTTCGCTGACTGCCAGAATGTTGGATGTCGGCACGTCAAGCTGCAGCACGTGGCAGGGAGACAGAATGTACCCTCCGCCACGGCCGAGAATCCCGGCTATGCGTCTTACTTCGCTCTTTACCTGCCCCAAAGTGCCCTTTGGCAGCAGGTGCTGCGTGCAGATGCCACCGTGAAAACAAAGCCGGTGACCGAAATCATCCTTAAGCGTCCGGGGCTCCATACCTTTGGCCGCCTGTAGAGGGTCGAGAATATCAACGCCCGCATCTATCAGATCGCCTATCAGCGGCCTGACGGCACCGCAGGTATGGAACATGAATTTTATGTCGTAAGCGTGTGCAAGATCGGCTATTGCTGCTATCCGTGGCTTTATAAAGGTTCGAAACATCGCCGGGCTCAGGAACAAACCGCGCTGAGTGCCGAGGTCATCGGCCTGGCGAAGGATATCTATGCGGCCGCCGGCAGCGGCAAACATGCGATCGAAATATGCAAGATAAAAATTTGTAAACCGGTCCATCAGATAATGCGCCATTTCCGGATTGACCGCCATATCAAGCATAAGATTCTCGATGCCACGGAGAAACGTGGGATGCTGAAAAACGCTCGGGCCACTCGCCATTACGGCAAAATCCCGCCATGGTTCAAGCCGTGCCGCAAAATCCGAAAAATCA
>PWZK01000037.1 GCA_003567495.1 Candidatus Brocadiaceae bacterium | reverse complement strand
CCTATTGTATGGCGATCGGGGTGAACTTTGGTCGGGTAGCACGCCAGAAGAGGAGGAAATTCGGGAAGAGTGCTGCTGGAGCAAGAAACTTACCCCCTATAGCGGCAAAACACTACCAAAAAATGCTGAATTGTGTTTTTTCTCTGGCAAATGGGTTTTTTGAGCGTTCTTATTTTCATTTTGCTCAGTCTTTCTTCACCGGTGGGAGCTATCCCTGGCTGGGTGAGCACGCTAAATGAGAGCGCGGCGAGGGGGTTTGTATACCGGACTCAAAGTTAGCAAACCTAAAAACACCCCAAGAACTGTACTGTATAACGTGGTGGCCAGCATAAAAACAACGACTGTGCCGGTCAGAATTGGAATTAAAGCCGCTATACCAACGAAAATCCGTGTCTGCTCTGGTACTGCAAACTGAGCGACTATGGCGATAAAATATAAAAGTATGCAAATCAGAAGAGCTTTCTGAAGCTTTGCAACTGTGCGGATATGTTCACCGGGAAGCAGTTCACTTTCATCATGCGTATGAGTATTCATTACGCGTCTCCACCTGAAAATTATTCGTTAAATTCCTCCTTTTCCGGGATTCCGGAATTTGAGGTCTGGTTCACATCACTGTCGTTTATCCGTTCTGCATCCGCCTGTTCTTCCCCGGCTTTTTCTCCGGTTTCAGACAGAAGCCGGACGATCTCAGGGTAATCATTCTCCTTTGCCAGATCAAGGGGTGTTTTACCCTCGCTGTCGGTGATATCCGTCGGTGCACCGTGTTCAAGCAGAAGCTGCGCCACGCCCTCGTGCCCCTTCCAGGCCGCACAGTGGAGCGCCGTGCGCCCGCTGTTGTCCTGTGCCCGGATATCAGCTCTTTCTTCGAGAAGTATATCCGCTACCCTATAATTATCAAAATAGGCGGCTGTAATGAGCGGAGTTACGCCGTGCTCGTTTGGACTGTCAATATGTTTTCTATTTTTTTCCAAAAAATACCTGTACATCTTCGAAGACCACCCTTGCTGTCCGCCCTTATGCATATCTGACTTGCCTTCATATTTCTTTTGTTCGGCAGTCATTTTCTTTTGTTCGGCAAGCATCTTTTGCTTTAGGGTTGTGTTATCATTCCACCCTAGTATGATACCATCTGTGGTATCCATTCGCATCCGTCGGATTTTACCGAAAGAACAAGCCCTGAGAAGTAGCGGTTCTGGCAAAGAAAAGCAATCTTTGTAAATGGAACGAACCAGGCTGCACACCTGTGCCGTATCTGGTTCGATATCGGACTTTAAAACCCGATTCCCGGATGTTTCTTCGGTTTCCAATACGTAGTTGATTGATCGCTCGTTCAGCATGGCGCAAACCTTCTCTAACTCTGATGAACTGCAAGAATCCGCTTCCCGCAAAATGAGATAGTATTGGGCGGGTTTAGGACTTATACTGCTAAAAACTCTAAGCGAGGGCGCCCATTTGCAAAACTCGATGTAATGTCCACTCTCACGATGACGCAGCAAAATCCGGCACTTGTGGTTAGCTCCGTGCACATGCGCCCGAACCCACGGCTCTATGTCATCCAGAGTTGTTTTGTATCCGATGCGACGAAGCGTATAGACAACCCTGTCAAAAACAAACAGTCCAGCAGCAATAATGACTATTAAGTAAAATATATCCAATGTCCTGACCTCAATCAGAACGTAAATATTTTTCAATAATGAATTTGTTACAAAAGATCCGAAAAAACCAGAGTTAATATCGATCCTCAAGTTCTTGAGCTGCATAGCCGCCCGCTAAACCACCCAAAAACTGGTAAACAGGATACTCGGAAGAGAAAACACCCGGCCCTCCGGCTGGAGTTACCAATCCCTCGAAAAAACCTCCCGCAGCTGATCCAAGCCTGCCAGTTTGGAGGGTTTGTTGCGCCCTGCCAACTCGAACAGAAGTTGTCTGGTAACCCGCCTCGATTTTCTGAGCCCCCTTCTGGGCTCCAACCTTCACTTCATGGGCATATTTAGCCCCTTTATAAGCCGCTGCAATCCCTGCGGTTTTCGCCGTAGCAGCCGCAGTAGTTGCAGCCCCCCGGCCCATCACCACTGCCCGGCCGACTACATTCGCCTGCCCGGCCCACGCCCCGGTGGCGGCGCCGAGGCTCAGGGCGCCTATGTTGGCGGCTATTTGTGAACTCCTGTACACACCGCCCTGGCTCACATAGTAGCCCGCATTCGTCATTCCCATTCTGTCAGAAACGCCGAAAGTTAGCGTGTTGGAAACAATATGGGCGCCGCCCGTAGCACCCTCATAAAAACCGCCTGCTCCCGCCCGCCAAACGGAAGGAACCCCCTGCCTGGTTCGAAGCGCTATATTGATCGCCGTTAAAGCTCTTCTGTCGTCGTAGTCTCCGTAATAGCGCCTTCTGGTCAGTTCCTCAAGATCGCTCAATTTTATCAGCTGTGTATCCCACTGCTCGTCCAGCACCACGTAACCATCCTGCAGGCGGCCGACGGGGACCCGCCAATCGTCGACGTCTCTCCAGAACCGGCGCCGCCTCTGCGTGACCCAGAAGACCCGTTTCGAACTCTCACACACATCGATATAATCCAGTCCCATCGGATCAAGGCGCTTCAGCGGGTTGCCGCCCCCGTACTCGTAAAGGTTATACCCGTCCACATATCCCAGAGGATCCCGGCTCACGAACCGGCCGAGCTCCGGACTCATCATCCGGTTGCGGAAATAATACAGCCCCGTCTCAGCGTCCAGACGCCGTCCCTGAAACATGTACGGGTTGCCCACGGCGCTTTCCGTAATCACCTGAGCGTTAGCATCAAATATAGTGACTTCGCCGTAGGCCGTGTACAGATAACGCTCGACAACCGCGCCGTTACCGTCCGTCAGCGCCCGGATATTGTACATGTTGTCGTGTCTCTGGGTTGTCTCTGGGGGCTGCCCTCGATAAATCTATTCATTGCAAT
>PWZK01000234.1 GCA_003567495.1 Candidatus Brocadiaceae bacterium | reverse complement strand
GTTAATTCCTCATTCCTCATTCCTAATTTCTAATTCCTAATTCTTATGTAAGCAACACTTACAGCGTCTCAATTAAATCTTTTTGCCAATAAAACAAGATAATTACAAATAAGATACTAAATGTCATATACATCGTTTTACGGGTCTTACCCCGCTTTTTCCAAAAAAAGCTGATTACATGGCACTCATCAGTTCGATAAGCGGCAGGAAGATCGATATCACTATGCCGCCCACTATAAGGCCGAGTCCAATGATCATGATCGGTTCCATCAGGCTGGTAAGTCCCTCTACCATCACATCGACATCTTCATCGTATGCGTCGGCTACCTTCTCAAGCATGGTGTCGAGATTACCAGTCTCCTCGCCCACGCCTATCATGCTCACCACCATATCCTCGCAGATATTGCTATCCCCGAGCGGTTCGGAGATGGATTCGCCCTCGCGTATGCTTTCGCGCACTTTATTCAGCGCCTTGACGAGTGTGGCATTGCCGCACGTATCGCGGGTGATGGCAAGCGCTTCGAGGATGGGCACGCCACTGGCTATAAGGGTGCCGAAAGTGCGGGTAAAACGTGCTATGGCGGTCTTTCGAAGCAGAACTCCGAATATGGGGATTCTGAACTTCAGCCAGTCCACGCCGAATCTGCCGACCGGAGTTGCGCGGATAATTTTGTAGATAGCGAAAATGCCGACAGGTATGCCCGGCAGCAGGTACCAGTATTTTCCGGTAAGTTCGGTCACCCTCATCAGGATCAATGTCGGCAGTGGCAGCGCCACTTCGAGCTCTTCGAACATCTCGATGAACTCCGGGATGATAAATAATATGATACCGATAACTATCAGCGAAGCAAACGTCATTACCGCCACGGGATAGATCATTGCGCCGACAACGCGTTTTTTGAGTTTTGCGGCTTTCTCGCGAAAATCGGCAAGACGCTGCAGTACTATGTCGAGCACACCGCCGGCCTCGCCGGCCCTGACCATGTTGGTGTAGAGAAAATCGAAGGTTCTTGGATGTGCGGCAAGTGCTTCGGAAAGCGAGCTTCCGCCTTCCACGTCGTCAGATACGGCGCCGAGGATGTTTTTCAGTGCACCGGGTTTTAGCTGCTCATACAGTATGTTGAGCCCCTGCACCACCGGCACGCCCGCGTCGATAAGCGTTGAGAACTGTCGGGTGAAAGTATTGACGGATTTTTTGCTGGCGCCTCCTATGGTTATACCGCCGCCTTTTTTCTTTTTTGCCTTTGTCTTTCCTTTAGCTCGCGAAGGCCCCGCTTTTGTTTTTGCTTTTTTCTCCGCGACCTCTTTTACCCGGGTCGGGAACAGCCCTTCACTTCTGATTTTGCTTACTGCTTCGTCCGTGCTGCGAGCGGCGACCTCTCGCTTGACGGTCTTGCCGCTGGAATCCATAGCTTCGTATCTAAATGTTGGCATAGGCAGCCCCCCCGCCCCTTTTATTCAAAACCCTCAAGTTCCAAATAAATCCAAAATTACAATACCAAAATTCAAAATGTTGAATTGTTTTCGTACATCGACAATTCTTTGTCGATGTTGCCACACCAAGCGCCTATAGTGTACGCCATAATTGCGGGGATGTCAAGGAAAAAAGCACTGGCCCGCATATTTCACGCGTTCCCAGTGGTGCAGATGCGAAGAAAGCAAACGCCATAATTCTTTGCGAAAACGGACTCGAAAAGAATTATGCCGTTGGTTTATGAAATATGCGTGCTAGCCGGGGCGACCGTAATACAGGCGCTGCAGGAGCAGAATCAGCCAGAGCGTGGCGGTCAGCGCGCACGCAACGGCTGCAAACCACAGCTCTTCGTAAACATACACGCCGGATATTGTGTAGAGTCCCCCGCAGGTCACTCCCGAGGTCTGAAGCGTGACCGTCCCCATTTTTTTGCGAAACCCGTATATTACCTGGGGCACGAGGGCGTAGCCGAACGCGATTGAGCAGATGGTCAAAATGAGATCGCTCATTTTTCTCTGTCATTTCAGGTTGTCGAAGTCGATCACATTGCCCTGATTCTGAAGGTCCATGTCGCCGGGCTGGACTATTCTGCTTGAGCTTTCCCTGCGGATTTTCTGCACCTCCTGCTCGATCTGCTTGCGCGTGCTGTCTATCTGCGGGGCTGCGTGGTCGCCGAATTTATCAAAAGCGTCCTTTATATCTTCGGCGTTGATCTCGAAAGACACCGGTATCTGCTGAACGCCCATGGGGGTTTGCATTCCGAGCGCAACGTGTCCGACGAATTTGGTATTTTTTTCGCTGTCAAGCGGTTCAAGCATTTCGATCTGTTTGACCGGAAACTTGTCGTCCTGCCGGTTCTCCTCGACATACTCCTCTTTTCGGTAAATCATAAACCTCCTCTCTGATTCAGCAGTCATGTTCTGGTAAAATAACACCATGGTATACACTCAGTGAACCACCTGCTTGCAGCGGACAGGCGTTTTTAACCGGATTGAAGGTGCAAAAAATCTTTCGCCCCTGCGGGTATATGCGCAAATCCACGAGTTTCACTGAGAGCTTACTTCTTATTGTATCGTATAAGCGTATAATATACAAACGCATGTTGAGTGATTTGAACAGAACCCCGTAAAAAGGTTAAAATAGTCCGCGGGAATATAGTTTTCGGAAAGCCCTTTTTCAAACGTATAGGACTTATAGGACGTATAGGACGTATGGGACACATAATGCTTACTATTATGGCGCTGTGGCACATATAACACATATGAAACATTCTGATGTTGATGATAATTTTGCGCAGGCCTATTACAAATCCTGAATAAATCACAATGTCCAAAACCCGAAATTCAAAACAGAGCGGACTCGAAGGAAGAACATTGATCGGAGAGATCAGGAAGGGGTTGGTGGAGGAGAACGCCGTTTTTGTGCTGGCGCTCGGTCTGTGCCCGACTCTCGCAGTTACGACGGGGCTTAAGAACG
>PWZK01000055.1 GCA_003567495.1 Candidatus Brocadiaceae bacterium | reverse complement strand
TATTTATCAATCCTTGCGTCCTTTTGCGCCTTTGCGGTTAATTGCCGTAGTCTGTCGTAAATCCGCGTAATCTGCGAAATCTGCGGATCGTCGTTGTCGTTGATTCCTAATTCCACATTTTGAATTTAATCCCACACCCATATCAAAATGAAAATGAAAAATTCCCAAAAGCGACAAAGAAATGTTAGATTGGCTACATTAAGCGCCCATACATTGTCCCAAAAATACCGGCCTCTTGCAAGAAACGGGTATGCTGAAGGAATTTGCGCCCGGTAATCTCATGAAACAGGGATAATCTATGAACAATCTGCGTTACGAAATACGTGAAAAACTCATGCAGCGCAAATTCCTCAGAATATGAAGAAGATTGAAATTTTATTTTGCAAATTGTATAATAGCCTTAAATGTCCCCTTGTATGCGGGGCTTTAGCCGGCAAAATGTGATTCAGAAGGAGAATTTTGTTATGAAGAAAAAAATACATCCTGAATATGTGGAATGTGAAGTCAGTTGCGGGTGCGGGGAGCAATTTACCACACACGCCACCGTCCCGAAGATAAGGGTCGAAGTGTGTTCCCAATGCCACCCCTTTTATACCGGTAAACAAAAATTCCTGGACAGCGCCGGGAGGGTGGAGAAATTCAACCGCCGCTGGGGGAAGACCATTGAAGCAAAGAAAGATGCTGTTTCGGGAAAAAGCGATGGCACGGGATAATGCCCGAACCATATCCCGCACATTTCATAAACCAACGACAGTAGTTAATATAAAGGCTTTATGATAAGTATGTTAAACAGTATTTTTTGGGTGACTCAGATTTTACAGTGTGTATCTGAGCTCCGTAAAAGACGGTTTACCCTGCGGGCGCATTCCCAGCGGCGCATCTGCTTTGTCAGGCTGCGCTTCGCGTATGCGAATACAGCGGCGCTTGCCTTTCGCGCAGCTGCACCGCTGGGAACGCGTGAAATATGCGGGATATTCCAGGATATTTTGACTGCCGCACACCGAAAAATGACGGATAAGAAATGACCACCGAATCCATCGACAGGGTAAAGGAGGCCGTGATAAGTGCTCTGAAGGAGAAAGTTGACCGGCGCGCCGAGCTGGAAAAACGGTTGTCGGACCCCGAGCTCGCATCACAGGCCGGCGGAAAATATGCCGAGGTGGCCCGTGAGCACGGCGAACTCGGCCCTTTTGCCGATGTGTACCATCGACTCAGCCGGGCTGCAGGTAAGAAGGAGGAGGCTTTTGAGTTTCTGAAAGAGTTCGGCCAGGACGCCGAAATGCAGGAATTCGCCGGACAGGAGGCCGAAGCGGCCGGGGAGGAAGAAAATAGGGTCTTCGACGAAGCCGTGGAGCTTTTATGCACGGATCCTGAGAATAAAAACCGAAACGTTCATGTGGAAATTCGCAGTGGAGCCGGCGGACAGGAAGCGTCACTTTTTGTCGCCGATCTGCTGAAGATGTACCACCATTACGCACAGAAAAATGGATGGTCTATGAGTGTGATGGATCGCAGCCTGACCGACCTGGGCGGATTTAAGTATGTAACGATCGCGATAAAAGGAAGTAACGTCTGGCACAGACTGCGATTCGAAAGCGGAGGGCACCGCGTTCAGAGGGTGCCGGAAACCGAGTCCCAGGGGCGTATACACACCAGCCTGGCGACTGTAGCGGTGCTGCCGGAAGCAAAAAAAGTTGACCTCGAACTTAATCCCGAAGACCTGGAATTCGAATGTATGCGCTCCCAGGGCCCGGGCGGACAGAGCGTAAACAAGGTAAACTCCTGCGTGAGGGTGACCCATAAACCTTCCGGCGTGTCGGTAAAGTGCCAGGAAGAAAAATCGCAGCATAAGAACCGCAAACAGGCCGTGGAGCTGCTGCGAACGAAACTTTATGAAAAGAAACTCCAGGCTCAGAAGAGTGAAAGGGACGCCCGCAGGCGCGATCTGATAGGCAGCGGCGATCGTAACGAGCGCATAAGAACTTATAATTTCCCCCAGGACCGGGTCACCGACCACAGAATCAGTATGGATGTCTTCGGTATCGAAAAGGTGCTGATGGGTGGCCTTGACGAGCTTATAGACCAATTGCACCGGCACGAACGCGATGCCATGCTCAAACGACTGGCCGGGCAGGGGTGAGGGCTAATGAAAGAGGCTATGGAAAAAGCAGCCGTCCTGATCGAAGCAATGCCCTACCTCCAGCGATTTGCAGGCAAGGAGGTGGTGGTCAAATTCGGCGGAAGTACGATGGAAAGCCCGGAAGTGATAGACGACATACTGGAAGATGTCGTTTTTCTTTCGACCGTGGGAATAAAAGTTATACTGATTCACGGCGGCGGCAAACGGATATCGGAGGCCATGGCCCGCGCCGGCCTGGCGACGAAATTTGTGTCGGGCTACCGGGTTACCGACATTGATGCGCTGGAGATAGTTGTAAGCGTGCTTACGGAAGTGAACTCCGAGCTTGTATCTGGCGTCGGCCGGCACGGGGGAAGCGCTGCATCGGGTTTTCAAGACGACGAAAGCACTCTGGAAGTTAAGAAAAAACTGGTCTTCGACAGCGCTCACGCCGGTGCCAGGGATATAGGCTACGTAGGAGACGTAGTATCTATAAATACAGACCGGCTGCGATCGCTTGAATCCGAAAACACCATTCTTATCGTTCCGCCCATAGGCAGCGACGATTCCGGGTCGCTATACAACGTGAATGCAGACAGCGCCGCTGCCGCGATAGCTGCAGCGCTTAGAGCGGAAAAAATTGTTTTTCTCAGCGATGTTCACGGCATAATGGCCAGGCCCGGAGATGAGGACTCTTTTTTATCCACCATCAGCCGCGAGGAAGTGAGCCACCTGATATCGGAAGGTGTCATAAGCGGAGGAATGCTGCCGAAAGTAGAGGGGTGCCTGGAAGCAATCGGCGCCGGCGTGAGAAAAGCACATATAATCGACGGCGGGCTC
>PWZK01000007.1 GCA_003567495.1 Candidatus Brocadiaceae bacterium | reverse complement strand
TGTGGCATGTCTATTTTTAATTGAGAGTTATTACGGTTAAATATCCCCTTCAGGGAAAGTTTGTAATGCTACCCCCTTTCCCAGGGTAGAAGCCCTTTCAGGCCTTCAACCCTGGGCTATAATTAAAAATCCTCTTCGAGGAAAACGGCTTCGCATGCCATTCTACAACCTCTGCCAATTCTATACCATATCCCCAAGCTTAATGGTTACCAAAAACCGGGCTGTAAGGCCTTGAAAAGGGTCATTGCAAGACTTAAGTAAAACAAAAACAACATGTTGGGCCGGTCCGACCCCACACCCCTGATCAGTCAACGATCCGGTACAGCTGATTTTCAAGCCGCACCACCACCGTGCCGCTCTGTGCAAGCGAGCGACCGCCCGGCGCAGTTGATGCGAGTTCGAAGTAGAGGTCGGAGTATCTTTGCACCTCTTTTATTTCTTCTTCTCCCAGATCCATCTGCAGCAGATCGGTTTGCACCCATTCCTCCCCGCGTCTGAAAAAGGAGTTTCCGCCCACCTGCCTGAGATTTTCCACCCTGCGCGCTTCCCCGCCCGTGGAATATCCTCTTCTGTGGTCGGACACCCTTTCCGAACTCCGAAGGCCGTGATTGGTCCGTCGCTGCCAGACCCCGCTGCGGCCGCCGGTTTCAGCCATTGCGAGGAGGTCTCCATCGGCACGCTCGCGAACAATCTCTTTGTCCATGGCCGCCGGGGCGTCGGCAAAATCGTCGTCTGCAAGGAACGAAGTATATGGAGTCAGTATGCCATAACGTTCGCTCAGGTTTACCAGTTCCTCTATAAGCGCATCGGTTCTCCCTTCCCGGTCGATTTGCTGAAGGATAGCGCCAACCCTGCGCTGGGCCCAGATATTTGCTATGAACCCGTGAGCGGAATCGTAATATCCCCCTGCTGTATCGGCGAGATCGGCGTTTATTTCCATAGATACTTTCTCCTCGCCGCGGTATCCTTCAATGATAAACGTGGCCGGTCCGGACTTGCTGTAGCGTCCGAACACTATGACCTGTCCTCCCGCAAAAATATCCGGTATGCGATCCGGATAGGTGAGGTTTGTGACCGCCGGGTTCACTCGCAGCTCTACATCCGTCATAACGGGCGCTGTCATATTACCGTAGAACCGTGCTATCACAAACTCAAAATCTTCCTCCGGGGTCACATATTCGGCATATCCTTTGTTATTGCCGCTTATGCGATCCAGAAGCCGGGCGTTAACATCGTATCCTACGCCGAAAGAGTATATCCGGGCATCGGTTTTATTTCTTTTGCCGACATTCTCAACAATTTCATCCTCGTCTCTGACTCCCTGGGTAGGACGTCCGTCGGTCATAAACAGAACGTAAGCGGGGCCCGGATTCCCCTCCAGTATCTCGAGAGATTTTTTCAAAGCGCCGTCTATATCCGTCATCCCTCCGGCACTGAGCCCGGCTACATATTTCAGAGCCTCGGCGCGGGTTTCCGGGGTGACCTCTATCAGTTCGGGGCTGTACACTTCGATATCTCCGTCATAAACCACTATGTTGAAGAGGTCCTTTTCATTCAGATTTTTAATGATATGTTTCGCCGCCCGCCGCGCCTGTTCCATCTTGTTGTTTCTTCGCATCGATCCTGACCTGTCTATTGTAAAGATTACGGTTTTCTTTTGTTTTGCCTCGGGGTCCGGGTCTTCGGTTACTTCCGGGGACGCCATCAGCATAAAGTAACCGTCCCTGTCATCGGACGGGCGGCAGCTCAGGACATTGCCGCCGACAAAGCCTTCATCCATTCCATAAAACAGACGAAAATCCCTGTCGGGGCGGATATTTTCGGCCTTGCAGACAGCTTCCGCCTGAAGATTTCCAAACCGCTCAGTGGTTACATCGTGCGAGGGGCTGTAGATGGATTTTATCTGCTCTTCGGTGTCGATGAAAACCTTGATCTTCAGTTCGTCGATTTCCCTCGCGCGACTGCCATGCGGCGCAAGCGGGAAGGCAAATTCCACGACCCCCTGCGTGCGCTCGCACACGCTTGTGGTAAAGAGTGAGACTTTACGTGACTTACCCGGCGGGATCGAAGCCACTGACGCCCGGAAAAGCCCCCGACCGACATATTCTACCAGCCCCGGATCTTTTCTTTCCCTCGCCAGCCTCTCGTAGACCTCTCTGGCCTCGTCTTTCGGCAGCAGCCGGCCCGGTACCCGTTTTCCATCAACTTCAAATCTCATATCCTGCACCGCGCCTGAATGAGGCAGAGGAAACAGATACTCCGTCTCGACGGTCTCATCGGTCGGGTTGCGAATAATGACTTCGTATGCTACCTCCGCAACCTGATTTGTTATCCTTGCGTCGAGACGAACCGATTCAATTACCGCACCGTCGGGTTCTTCGGGCGCCGGCAATTCGGGAGATTCAACCACACGGTCGTCAATGGCTCCCGGGACGGGCCGGGTTGCCATTCTCGCCGTTGCGGTGGAAACGAAAAAAAGCATTGCCAGAAGGACACACGCTGAACAGACTTTTTTACCTGACATGAACATAACCATGGTCTCCCGCTTAAGAAGTGTTTGTGAACGTATCCGAAAAGCGACTGAATTTTCCAGTTACGGAGTTAGACGCAAAAGCGGGAGGTTTGTTCCACTAATTCTTTTTCAAATAGTGTGTTGAATATTGGATATTTATCCGTACTGCGCCGACAGGCGCCCCGTTTTCAGGGCGGAGTCTCTGAAAACGCATACATCGAATTTTTCCAGCCCCAGACTATTTTTATTCGATCCCGATAGCGATCCCGATCCCGATAGCGACTTCGGTTATCGGAGAATAAATGACACGACGAGCGGAAGAGTATCTTCTTATTTTCTCACCTTCGATGTCAAGCACATCGCAAAAAAAGGTCGTTACTGGCTTTATCGCAAGACGTTAAGATGGTTCAAACATAATAACCACTTCCGGAACTCTTAACTTGCTTTTGTGCAACAGGCTCTCCT
>PWZK01000146.1 GCA_003567495.1 Candidatus Brocadiaceae bacterium | reverse complement strand
GTGTTCGCTCTTTTCCATCAATCCTCGGAAGAAAAAGCGACCGTTCGCATAAAAACATATGTTAAAAACGAACTTGACCATCCGGAAAGCTGCAAGGTTGTAAATAGCATTTACGATCCGGAGGGTAATTTAATATGCAAATTGAGCGACGAAAAAACACTTGAACCGGACACCATCCATGAATACAACCAGCTCTCGGGAGACATCTGTGCGCCGGAGCTCTGGAGCCCGGAGCACCCATCCCTTTACAACGTCAGGACAACGCTGAGCGCCCGCCGACAGGTCATGGACGAATGTGAGAGCCCGCTCGGGTTTCGCTGGTTTTCATGGGATTATTCCAGAAAATGCTTGTATTGGAACGGCGAGGAAACACATATCCATGGAACCAACAGACACCAGGAATATCCGTGGCTTGGCGACGCCGTGCCCAAATGGATACATGAGATGGATCTGAAAGACATCAAATACAACCAGTGCCATAATTTCATACGCACGTGCCATTACCCGCAGGATCCGTTTGTTTATGGTTTTTGCGATAAACATGGTCTGATCGTCTGTGAAGAAGCGCCCAATATCAAACATCTCATGTTCAGCGACGAAGTTCAGGAACAAAACCTGAGGGAGATGATACGCAGGGACCGTAACCATCCGAGCATCGCCCTCTGGAGCCTTGGCAACGAAACCAAAGACGCGGCCGATGAAAAGTGGGCGCTTGAGGAAGATCGGACCAGAATCATACACTGCAGAAAAGCACGGGGCAGGGGCGGCGGCGTGGCGCACGATCATAAGCAACTCGAGATGGAAAATCTGCTCAGGTGCACCGTGCGCGGCTGGTACAACAACGATGTAAAAAGCCTGGAACCGGAAGAAGGCCAGCATGCCGGGCACGAAACATGGCAGCACGATAGGGCTATGGTAGATGACGGCAGCATCAGGGGGCGTATAGACAGAAACGGCGTCATGTGTATGGAGCGCGGAACGATATCAAATTTAACATAAGCGGGCCCGGCCTGCTGACCACCCCGGCCGCGTTCACCTCCGATATCGATAAAAAAGAAGAGATGGAGGGCACGATGTACATAGACGCGCCCTTCTACGTTCCGGTCAGGTCCACAGGCACCCCGGGCACTATAAGGATTACGGCATCATCCGGCTCACTGGAGGCCGGCACGGTAATTGTGGAATCAACAGCGCCAACGGAAGCACCGATAAATGGGCTGAAAATACCAGCAATTAAAGACCCGGTCGACGAAGTATCGGATGTCGAGGAGTTTGTAGATGTTGCGGAATCACCTGTTCCGGCGGGCGGCATGGTTTACACCGGCATGGATCTTGATTTTACCGACACCGACCCGCACGAATATGGGGAGAAGCTGGACGTACACATTGCAAGTGAGAACCCTGATGTCGAAATTGAACCTGTCGTCTATAATACACTGAAAGAGTTACTTATAGATTATATAGAAAAAAATGACGGCATACTGGTGAGGGACGACTATAACTTTCTGGCAGGGAGGGCAAATATGTGCCTGAAGGCTTGCAACGAGGCAAATTCATTTGAAATGCCGGAAAAAAAGAAAAGAGAATTAAAGGAGAAATATGCTGCAGATATCCTGCTTAAGGGGATCAATCCGCATATTTCATAAACCTGAAACTAATCAGGGAAAAACAATTAACACGGGAGATTTTTTATGCCTTATGTCCTGAATAGCAATACGCCGGCGCAGCGCTGGGAAGATGCCCTGATCAGCGGAAACGGTTCAACCGGGATCATGGTAATGGGGAAACCGGTCGATGAAACCGTTGTAGTAAACCATGAAAAACTCTGGGTCGTAAACGCTGCAGAGAAGCGCGAAGTAGTTAACCTGCAGGTGGAACTCTCAGAAGCACGCAAGCTCGCGCGTGCGGAAAAATTCAAAGAGGCCGAGGCACTGCTAAAAAATGCGTTTGCCGAACAGAACAGGCAAAGATATGCTGATGATACGCTTAGCGGGGTGAGGATACGATCTGACTCGGTTCATCCGGCGTTTCACTTGAGAATATTTACACCGGCCGCGGGAGATGTGAAACATTATAACAGGGCGGTCGACCTCGGGAGCGGCGAGATCAAAGTAAGTCGACAGGACGATAATGGCACGTTGCAGAGGAAGTGCTTTGTATCTAGAGCTCACGACGTTGCAGCAATTAAAATAGCAAACTCTCCGGGAAAGAAACTGAACTGTAAACTCCGTATCGAGGAGGCGCCGGGGAAAAAAACAGGGCAACTCGGAGAAGTTAATATAGAGCATCACGATAACGAGATGTATTTTCATGCGGCTTATTTCAATACCGCCGGACGCCCTGAACCCGAGGGATACCACAGCCTCGCACGTATAATCTGCAATGGCGGCTGCAGCCGGGCCGAGGGCGAAGAAATATCCATCGAAGACGCTGACGAGATCCTGTTACTTCTGAAACTTGAATACCTGGACAGGGCAAACGCCGCGAGCAAAGAAACCCTGCGCAAAGCCCTTGAGCAATTACCGGAGGACTATGACCGGCTGCTTTCGGCGCACGTCGACATTCACGGGGAAATGTTCGACCGCCTGCGCCTTGAATTTGACGATAAGGATAAGAAACCTCAGACGCCCAATGAAGACCTTTTGGCGGAGTCAGAAGAAAGCGGCCCTTCACCGCAGGTACTGGAAATACTGCATGCCGTGGGCCGTTACGCTTTGATATCCTCCAGCGGAGAACTGCCGCCCGCTCTAATGGGCATATGGGGGGATACGTGGGAACCGGCATGGGCCGGGAGGTTTACTTTCGATTCCAACCTGAACCTGGCTGTATCCTACGGCTCACAAGGCAACCTGCCTGAAGCGATGGAAAGCTATTTTGGTTTCATCGAAAGCCTTTACCCGGACTGGGAGGCCAATGCCTCAACCATCTACGGCTTCCGCGGGCGCCTTTCCTGCATCGCACAGGGCTGGCGACACGGGCTGGCCATGCACG
>PWZK01000159.1 GCA_003567495.1 Candidatus Brocadiaceae bacterium | reverse complement strand
TCGGTTACATATAGCGATGCCGGGGTTGATATTGAGAAAGGCGATCGTTTTGCAGCTTCCATACAGGGGTTGATGAAACGGACATTTGACGGCCGTATTCTGGATCTTCCGGGCGGATTTGCCGGACTTTTTTCCGTTGATTTCGAGGGAAAACTCTGGCGGCGAAACTACAAGCATCCGGTCCTGGCGAGTTCAACCGACGGCGTGGGCACTAAACTGAAGCTCGCGTTTATGAGCGACACACACCACACCGTTGGAATCGACCTCGTAGCCATGTGTGTTAACGATATTGTGGCGCTCGGGGCCGAGCCACTTTTTTTCCTGGACTACATCGCAACCGGAAAAGTGGATGAAAAAACGCTTTTCGACGTCGTGCGCGGCATATCAGACGGTTGTAGACGGTGTGATTGTGCGCTTCTGGGTGGCGAAACAGCAGAAATGCCCGGCTTCTACGCCCCGAATGAATACGACATGGCCGGATTCGCAGTTGGGGTAATCGAACGGAAACGAATAATTACCGGCAAAAATATCAGGCCCGGCGATATCGTTATCGGGCTCCCTTCGAGCGGGCTGCACTCCAACGGTTATTCGCTTGCCAGGAAGGTGTTTTTCGATGCCGCCGCAATGAAACCCGACGACAGGCTGTCGGATCGGGGCCTTACGGGCACGGTTGTTGAGGAACTTCTGCGCCCGACAGTGATTTATTCCAGGCAGTTGCGTGAAGTGCTTACCTATTACAAAGTTAAGAAACCGGTTCATGGGCTTGCACATATTACCGGCGGTGGTTTGCCCGGGAATCTGGCCCGCATTCTTCCGGCGGGCTGCGACGCTGTTCTGCACACTGAACGTTGGAAAACTCCGCCAATCTTCGACGTTATAAAGGACCTGGGGGAAGTGGCTGACGCAGAGATGTACAGGACCTTCAACATGGGAATAGGTTTTGTCATGATAGTCTCGACACACTACCACCGTTCAATTATGAAACAACTCGAAAAGTCTAAAGCGACACCGGTTGTGATCGGTGAGGTGGTGAAGGGGAGCGGGCTTGTGAGTCTGGTTTAAAACCGCTTATTTCATCAATATGTCACAAACTAACGATATTTGCGGCATGCGAATTGAAAAACCGCATGAGCTGAAAGAACGCTACGGGCTCGGCACCCGGCTTGTCTCTCATGTAATCGCGCTTTTGAAAGAAAACATTGACATTCCCGATGCCGTCATGGCGCTGGAAAGAATGGGGCTTGACCCGGAGCTTGCAGAGCCGCTCAGGTGGATTTTCGATAAAAACGAACAGGTTTCATTGTCCGCTTTGAGGCGCCTGGCCACGGTTCTGCATGAAACCGGCGATGCTCAGGCGGGAGTCGTATTGACGGTCCTGCTTGAGCTTTTTTCTCGCACAAACAGCGCCCAGCTCAGCGCCGAGCTGACAACCGTAATCGGTGAGAAGGCGTCTATTGTATCCGGCAGCAGTAAAAAACTCGGGCAATTTATACGCCTTGGACTCGGCCACCTTAGCAAGGACGTGGAAAACAAAATATAGTTTTGACATCATTGAAGCGCTGGGCATACTGGCCGGTTCCCCGAACATAAGGAACAAGCATCAGCGCCGGATATTCGACATGTTTTCACGTATTGTGGTGTTACAAACCGATGCAGCTATCGGCGTGGAGAAGCAGGGCGAGGACGGGCCCGTCTTTGAGTTCGGGAAGGGGATACATTTCGAGACCACCATTATACCTTCGGTGATAAAAGGTATGGAGCGAATAGGCGTAGGCCGTCATACGCCACCCGAACTGCGTTTAGCACTTGTAAAACGTCTGCTGGTGCTATGGGAGGGTGTTTCCAATGTGCGGCTGGTATGGAGCCCTTCAGCGGTCGAAGCGCTTGCAAACGCGATAGGCTCGGTTGCTTCGTGCAGGCATATAAAGAGCGATATGAGGGCGCGGCTTGGCAGGGCTCTGCTGGGCAGTATGAACAAGACCAATGTTATAAAAAACCTTGGCCTCATATGCGCCATACCGGTTGATAGCGAGAAAATGCACGAGCTTTCCATGGAGGCCGCCCGCCTGCTGCTTGAGCAATGGGCCCGGGCCGGCGAAGAGGATATGGACCGCCGCGCGGCCATCCTGATCAGTCTGGGGAATATTGCCTCGAATGGCGGGCTTGAACAGGGAAGCGAGCGCGTAAAACTTATGAGGGACACTGTGATTGAAACACTCTTTGAGGGGCTTCGGGGGGGCGTATTCCAGGTCAAAGAGCCTCTCGAAAATCTTTGCAACTGCAGTGGTTTGGACCCGAGTCAAAGGTCGGAAATCCGGACGCGTTTGCAGCGTGCTTACGGTCTGGTAAAAGCCGAAAAAAAACATCAGTGAATACTTGTTCCGGATGAGAAGGGGGAGGTCGGTTTTGGCTTCATTGCGACTGATTCATATAGCGGATGCACACCTGGATACACCCTTTTACGGCCGGGAAGAGTCCCTGAGGCGACGGCTCCGCGAGGCTTGCAGGGAAGCATTCAAAAACGCCGTTGATGAAGCCATAGATCGCGATGTTCACGCCGTCCTTATTGCCGGGGATTTGTTCGATAACGACCGTCTTTCTTTCGCCACCGAACAATTTATCCTTGTTGAGATGGAACGCATGAAGGAAGCCGGCATAAGAGTTCTGTATGCAACGGGGAATCATGACCCGGGCCGGGCCAACTATCGGGCTCATGATCTTGCCTGGCCGGAGAACGTGCATCTTTTTCGCAGCGCTAATCCCGAAACCGTTCCCTTACACGACTCCGGTGGACAAAAGATTGGATATGTTACCGGAGCGGGCCACAACAGCGCCAAAGAGGGCTCTAACCTGGCGGCGCTATACGAGCCTTCATCAGACGAGCTCCCTCACATCGGCCTGTTGCATGCCCAGGTGCTGTCGGCGGCGGGTGCGGAGGCGCATGAACGCTATGCTCCCTGCACGGTCAGCGATCTCGTCGGGAAACAGTACAATTACTGGGCGCTCGGGCATATCCACATAAGGCAGAGAGTCGGCGATGATGTTCCAGGCTGGTATGCCGGAAATATACAGGGGCGTAATCCCGGAGAGACGGGCCCAAAAGGCGTTTTGTATGTAGAAATAGACCGGGTTTCAGCACCGGAACCGGAATTTATCCCGGTTGCGCCTGTGATATGGGACAAAGCGGATGTTTCAGTCTCCCGGTCGATCTCGCAGTTAGAACCTCTGGTCAACCGGCTTGTCGGGGATATTAAAGCGCAGGTGGCGCTTGACGACGGGTTGGAACATCTGATCCGGGTAGATTTGTCGGGAGAATCACCGCTGGCCGGGGAGTTAAACCGCCACGATAATTTGGAGGATCTTTGTGAAAGAGTTCGGACGGAACTGGACCTGGCCTGGCTGGAGATAAAGCCAGGGGCGCTTTTGCCGCCGGTTGATGTTGAAAAATTCAGGGAGAGTCGGACGGTGCTGGCCGAAATCTTTGAAATTATGGACAGGCTGCCGCAGGATGATGAACTTCTCGAAGATATCTGCCCGATGCACATCGCACGGAGCGATGTCCCGGACAAAAAAGCATATCTCCGCAGCTTGCTCGAAGGCCTTGACCGGCAGGCGGCTTCTCTTCTTGTTCGGGATAAACCAGGAACGCATTAAATAAGCTCGGGGGTTGGTCGGTGAGGATAAAAAAATTAGATATCGATGCTTTCGGTCACTTCACAGACCGCTCGTTCCCGGAGTTGCCCACGGGCTTAGTTTTGATTCATGGTGAGAACGAAGCCGGCAAATCGACCCTGTTCAGCCTTCTCAAGGCCATGCTCTACGGATTTTACCCCGTCGCTGATTATCCCTATCGTCCATGGCATGTCGATCGGTACCCGGAATTCCGGGCTTCTCTCGTCATGGACGATGGAACGGAGGCCGGAATTCACAGGAAACTGACCAAAATGTCCGTCTCCGGCACTTTCAGACATAACGATCAGATACGGGAGCTGTCGAACCATGATTTGCCTGTAGTCCGTCACGTCCCCATGGAGCTTTATGATTCGCTTTATGCGCTGACTCAGAAGAATAAACGCGAACTGGAGCAGAGGACGCGCCGGGAGATAGACGATCTGCTTCTGGGCGACCTGGGTAGCGATGTGCTTCGGCCTGCAAGGGAAGTAGTAGAGGAATTGGAATCGGAAGGCAGTAGCCTGTGGCGGCCGGATAAGCGTGGGCAACCGGCCGATAAACGACTGCGTGAAGCGCTGCGGGAGGCCGGAAAGGCACGAAAAGATGCGGCAAAAATAGACGGAGAAATAAGAGAGAAAGCAAGACAGTTGTGGGCTCTGGAAAAACAAATTGAGGATGGCAAGGAAAAACTCGGGAAAATCAATGCAAAGATAAGAACGGGTGAAAAGCTCATACCGCTTCGCCGGAAGCTGGAGCAGATAGCAGAGTGGCGAAGGGGGGTGGCTGATATGGAAGCTGTAAAGAAGCTTCCCGACGGGCTGGAATCGGAAAAAAAACGCATTCAGGGCGACCTAGCCGATGCGGAAGAGAGTATCAGGAAACTGGACGGCGAAAAGCAGAAGCTCAATGAGGACATCCTCCGATTTTCGGATGAACACCGGCGCGTGTTGTCTTATAAAAGTAAAATAACAAATCTGGCACTGAAAATTTCCGCGCATGAGAAGGAGCAAAAAGATATTGAAGGGCTGAAGCTGAAGGCCGAGAAGTCCGAGAGTGAACTTCAGAGATTGTCCGGAGAAATTCTGTCGTCCGATTGGGATGAAGCTTTTTCCGATTCGCTGCGATCGATTGTTTTGCCGGATCTTAAAACTCGGATTTATGAATACGAAAGGTACCGTCGCGAGGCCGGCGATATAGAATCGGAGCTGAAAAACACCTCTGATGTTTTTATGATGAGTCCGATTTCCGGACGTGTGATTCTTGCGGGGGGTTTAACGGGGCTTGCATTGCTTTTGCCGGGTCTTCTGTTTTCATACCCGGTTCTATCCGGTGCAGGCATTGCTCTGTGTTTGCTTGCCGTTTCGGGATTGGTGTTGAACAGTCATTTGCGCCGGCAAAGAGAGTCGGCAAAGGAAAAGGAAAAAGAAAGGAAAGTGAAATTGCAAGAATCCCTGGATGGTGTCAAATCGCGTATGAAGGGAACAGCGGGGGCAATCAGAGATAATTTCGGGGCCATGCCGGTGGCCGGATCGCTTCTTGAAAATCCGGACATGGATCTGTACCAGGTGGTCGAAAGCATGCGGAGAATTCTGGGTGAGGTCGACGTATTAAGAGAAGAAGCAGAAAGCCGTCATGAAGAGTGGAAGAAAACCCACGCGGATTTTCAGGCGTTGACCTCAGAATTCGCAGAAGAACCTTCGAGTGAGGGAATAGGCAGGATACAGCAACATCTGGGTGATGCTGAAAAGGCGAAAGATGATTTTGAGCGGGCAAGGCAAAGAACAAGCGAAATTGAGCGGGATGATTACCCGAAAGCGAAAGAGAAGTATGCAAAAGCGGCGGAAGAAAATGAAGATTTAAAAGCAAAGCTGAGCGATGCGGCACCGGGTGCTCCGGCATTTGATGACGCCTTGAATGAGGCAAAAAAACTTCAAAATACGGTGCGCCGGATAGCCGATGCGGAAGAGCAACTGGAGGAGAACAATCCGGACCTTGAAGAATTAAAGGCGGAAATTAAGGAGTATGAACGGAGCGAAGAAAATATAAGGCTCAGTCTGGAAGAAATTGAAGTGGCTAAAATAAGGCTGAATGATCTGAACGAGAAACTGGCCGATCTCAGGGAGAAGAGGGGAAACTTAAAAGCGGAACTTGAGCAATCGAGAGACCAGGTTTCAGTGGGAGAACCGGAGGGGGAGATTGAGGCCCTGCTGGAGGAGCAGGAGGCCGTTCGCACGAAAAGGGATAGATTAGCCTTGCTTGCAAATATCCTGAGGAAGGCCGACAGGGATTTCAGAGATAAGCATCAACCCGATGTTTTGAAGGGAGCCGGTAAATACTTATCCGGCATTGCAAAAAAATATAAGAAGTTGACAACCATAAACGATGTGGAAGGAAGGGAAAGTCTCGCAGTGTTGGATGAAAAAGGGACGCCGCTTAAGGTTGAATTTCCGTTGAGCGGGGGGACGCTGGATCAGATATACCTCTCATTCAGATTGGCCGTGGTAGATCATCTGGACGGGGATCAGGAGCACCTGCCTTTGCTGCTGGATGAGACTCTGATCAACTGGGACGATGAGCGCATGATACAGGGTGCAAAGATTTTGCTAGAAGCAGCTCGGAGAAGGCAAATATTTTTCTTCACATGTCATGGCTGGGTGGCCGAAAGTCTTTGTAAAACCACCGGGAGTGATGTTGTTAAGATATAACCGAAATGGTATCATTTGGCACATAGGCTAAAATGTGCTAAAAAAACCTGCCGCATGTTCAGCCCGGAGCAAAACAAACGGCAGGTCTATTCAATATTTGGACCGCGAAATTCAGCAGGCAAGCAGCTCTGCGGCCTTATCCACCGCTGATGCGGCATCCGGCGCATATCCGTCGGCGCCTATTTCTTCGGCATAATCCTCGGTTACCGGTGCGCCGCCTATGATGGTTTTTGCCTCGATGCCTGCATCTTTCAGCGCATCGATAACAGCTTTCATCTGCGGCATGGTGGTGGTCAACAATGCTGAAAGGGCGACCAGATCGGCATTCTCCGCTTTTGCAGCTTCGACAAACTTATCTTCGGCTACGTCGATGCCCACATCCACGACTTTAAACCCGCCGCCGCGCAGCATCATATTTACCAGGTTCTTGCCGATATCGTGCAGATCTCCCTTAACGGTGCCCAGCACGACGATGCCTTTTGGTTTTGTGCCTGCGGCCGCCAGCAAGGGCTCAAGTATCTCCATTCCCGCGTGCATGGCGCGCGCGGCGATAAGCACCTCTGGCACGTAAAATTCGTTTGCCTTGAACTTTCTGCCCACGACCTCCATCCCACCGGTAAGGCCTTCGTTGAGAATCGTTTCCGGATCAACACCTTCGTCCACCGCCTGCTGGGTCAGGTCCCTGGCGGTATTCATGTCGCCACCTAAAATGGCATCGGCCAGCGCTTTTAAATCAGCCATATCAAACTCTCTCCCTAAAGTAAAGTTGACTAACGAAACTTACCTATCCATAGATTTTACTGAGAAGGTGAAATTTTACCATTATCCGATACGGAATGTCAAACGATGGTTCTCAAAGGGCATAATTTTTTTTCAAGGCTTCGCTTGAAAAAAAATTAATAAAACGACCACGACAACGGCTGCGGCTAAACGGCAAACGACATTCGGCAACAATAACACATTTCCCGTAGGGGCAACCCCCTGTGGTTGCCCAACATCACGACCGTTCGCGCCAGGGCAATCACGGGGGATTGCCCCTACGGTTATTTTCGCCGCATTCGGCATGTTTTGAATTTGCAATTTTGGAATTGAGATTTATTTGATATTTGTAATTTTGAATTTTGAATTTAATCCCATACCCATATCAACCTGAAAATAAAAATTTCTTAAAGCGGCAAAAAATTGTTAGATTGGCTACATTAAGCGCCTATTTCAAAAAGCATATCAGCGTTCCAAAATAAAAATTGCGATTGAGGCGAAAAAATTAGCGCCCGCCGCCGGAGTCCGGATAAATGTTCTGGAGAAAAACCGCCTGCGAACTATTCGAAGGTTTTGTTTGCGGCAGAAGCGTGTAAAATCTTTTATAGTCAACATTCTGACATTGGGCGTATTATACCACTCGTACGGCCACAAGGGAGTTATAGGCGCCATGCCACCCAACAGCAGCCGGGCTCTTACCTGCCAGTGTCCGAAATTAGGGAAGCTGACAATAGCACGTTTGCCCACTCTGAGCATTTCATGCATCACTTCCGCCGGATTGAGAGTCTGCTGCAGCGTCTGGCTCAGTACGACACAATCGAAGTGGCGTTCCTGAAACATTTTCATGCCCTGGAGCATATCTCCATGATATACCGGAACACCACGTTTTATACACTTACGCACCGAAGCCTCATCTATTTCTATTCCACGCCCTTCTACACCTTTTTCCCGGATAAGGTCCTCCAGAAGCTTTCCGTCACCGCATCCTAAATCCAACACCCTTGCCCCATCGGGGACGTGGGATTCGATATAATCGTAATCCAGCCTGATAGGCATTATCCGGCCCCCCGAATTCCATCCTGACAATTCTTTAAAAAGTTTATGATAATATCTTCAAGGGCCGGATTTTTAATAAGAAACACATCGTGTCCATATCCGGATTCAACCTCGCAGAAACTGGCATCCACGGCATTCGCCTGCAAAGCGCGCACTATTTCTCTGGATTGATGGGTCGGAAACAGCCAGTCCCCGGTAAAGGAAAGCACAAGATAGCGGCTCCTGACGCCCTCAAATGCGTTTATAAGCGTGCCGTAATCGCTTACCAGGTCGAAATAGTCCATCGCTTTGGTGATGTACAGGTAAGTATTGGCGTCGAAGCGCTGAACGAACGTATCACCCTGGTGTCGGAGGTAGCTTTCGACCTGGAAGTCCGCCGGTCCGAAATCGTAGCCGACGGTGGCTCTGTCCTGAAGCCCCCGTCCGAATTTCTCATGCATGGACTCGGCGCTGAGATATGTTATATGGCCGATCATCCGTGCCACGGCCAGACCCCGGTGCGGCGGTTTGCCGCCGTAATAATCCCCGCCTTTCCAGTTGGGATCGGAATAGATGGCCTGCCTGCCGACCTCATCAAATGCAATGGCCAGAGCGCTCAACCTGCAGGCAGTGGCGATGGGCATCGCCGCATAAACCATTTCGGGGTAATCTATGGTCCATTGAAGTACCTGCATTCCACCGAAAGATCCACCTATTACGCACAGCAGCCGATCAATTCCGAGACATTCTTTCACCAGCGCCCGCTGTACCCTGACCATATCCTTTACGGTGACCATGGGAAAATCGAGGGCGTAGGGTTTGCCGGTATCCGGATTGATAGAGGAAGGACCGGTGCTGCCCTTGCAACCGCCTATAAAATTGCTGCAAATAACGAAATACCGGTCCGTATCGATCGCCTTGCCGGGGCCGACCATGATATCCCACCAGCCAGGTTTATGGTCATCGTGCGAGTGTTTTCCGGCGACATGTGCATCGCCGGTAAGCGCATGACAGATAAGAACCGCGTTATCGCCCCCGTCGCTAAGCTCACCGTATGTCTCATAAGCTACATCGATCGGGCCCAGGGATTCCCCGCAACGCAGCCGAAGTTTGTCGGGCGGCTCGGCGAAACGCCAGCGTTTTTTCTCGACGATAAGTTCTCTGTCAGAGCTTTTCATGGTTGAGAAATTTTTGGTTTTTTTAGCAACCGACGCAAAGGGCGCCTGTCATATTGGAGATCCGAACGCCGCGGGCGTATTCAGCTCACAGTTTTTTCCAGTGCGGCAGTCAGCTCTTCTTTGATATCATCGGCATCTTCGATGCCGACCGACAGCCTTATGAAATCTTCCGTAACACCCGCCTGCTTCAGTTCCCCGGCTCCGAGCTGTTGATGCGTTGTGCTGGCGGGATGAATAGCGAGCGTGCGTGCATCGCCGATATTCGCGAGATGGCTGATAAATTGAAGGTTGTCAATGAACGCTTTTCCGGCATCCAGACCTCCCCGGACACCGAACCCCACCATGCCGCCGAACCCCTTGTCGAAGTATTCAGCGGCCGGCTTATGTGCGGGATGGTCGGGTAAACCGGGGTAATTGACCCATGTTACTTCAGGGCGCTTAAGCAAAAATTTTGCAACATCCATGGCATTTGTGCAATGTTTTTCCATTCGAAGGGGAAGGGTTTCAACCCCCTGCAGGATGAGAAAAGAGTTCATCGGGCTTATGCAAGCTCCGGTATCACGAAGCATTCGCACCCTCGCCCTGGCAATATAAGCCGCCTTTTCAAAATGCTCCGTAAAACTCAAGCCGTGATAGGCCGGATCCGGGCGGACAAGCTCGTTGAATTTTTCATCGCTTCTCCAATCGAAACCGCCGCTATCTATCAATATGCCACCGATGCTGTTCCCGTGCCCGCCAAGGTATTTGGTCATCGAATGCACCACTATATCGGCGCCGTGTTCGATTGGACGGCAGAGCGCAGGGGTAGCCATTGTATTATCAACCATGAGCGGCACACCCGCCGAATGAGCGGCGCTGCTTATCGAACGAAGATTCGGCACGGTAAGACGCGGGTTACCTATGGTTTCAGTATAGTAGAGTTTGGTGCGCTGCGTGGTGGCCGACTCAAACTGCTCGGGGTCGTCTGAGTCGATAAATGTAACATCAATCCCCATTTTTTCTGGAAAAGTCTGGCTGAAAAGCGTATAAGTGCCGCCGTAAAGCCCGCTGGATGCGACGATATGATCCCCGTTTCCGAGCAAGGTCAGACACCCCGCGGTTATTGCGGCCATGCCGCTGGAAAACGCCAGGGCTCCCACCCCACCTTCCAGCATGGCGATGCGTTTTTCAAGCACCTCAGTGGTCGGATTCATAATGCGGGTGTATATATAGCCCTCCTGCTCCAGCGCAAAAAGGCGCGCAGCATGATCCGTATTCTCGAAAAGGTAGGAAGTGGTCTGGTGAATGGGCACGGCGCGCGAATGCGTGGCGGCATCCGGCTTGTGTCCGCCCAAAAGACAGATAGTGTTGAATTTCAAGGTGTTAGCCCGCCTTCAAAGAGGGTTCAGGATAAAACATTAACAGAAAAAACATCTGAAAAGGCACCGCATAAAAGAACCCGCTCAGAAAAACATGGACAACATGACGCCGGCGGAGAATCTGGTTTTATACCTGCCCTCAACTCCGGCATACATACCTCCGGGCATCCGCACCCTTATCCCCAGAAAGCCGCCCAGGTTGCCGTCTTCGTCAATATTGGTCGAATAAGACACCCCTTCCTCATCCTCGGAGTCGACGATCGCTTTTGCGGATGCAAAATAATAAAAAGGCCCGCCGTACAGGATCGCCTCGTCTATCAGCCCCCTGCGCGGGCGCCACTTACTCTGGGCCGCCATGCCAAAATTAACATCCCACAGATCCTCGACCGACAATCTCACGTCGTCTTCTGAATCCCTGTACTGGGAGGTGTAGTAACTGCCCTGCACAAAAGAGCCCAGGCCCCACCAGTCGGCATCGTAAAACAGCCTCTTATAGCCAAGCGACGTGTAAAGGTTAGCGCTGTCCCTCAGGTCGTATTCCGTGCGTTCGGGACGAAAACCAGACACTTCCCAGTCCGCGGCTCCGATCCGCAAATACCCTTCACTGTCGTCAGATAACAGAAGACTCGCCTGTAGAAAAACGCCGTGCTGCGTTATCGTAGCATCTTCCCAGCCCGGTCTGGAGCTTGTGTATTCCGCCTGCGAATAAGTGTAGCCGACCGACGGAACCAGCGTCTTGTCAAAAGGCTCCGGCGGGCCGAACTCGCCAGCGAAAGAGATACTGCCGGCAGCCAGAAACATCGCCGCGCATATCAGGGCTTTTCTCATCGCACTATTCCTCCTCTTTGAATATTATGGACTCCATGGAAACATTATGGACTCTATAGACTACCACAACGCATCCGATCTTGAACAGTGTTATAATAGTATATAACAGCGGCAACGTCAACTGACGGTCAGGTAGAGGAATTTGCGCTGCATGAGTTTTTCGCGTATCCCGGAACGCAGATTGTTCAGAGATTACCCCTTTTTGGCCACCTAGCCATACGGGTTGTGAGAAATGCAGGCTAAACGTTCCTTTTACAGAATAGCCATATTATCCCTGTGGATCACTTCATCAAAATAGTCGCGGCCCAGTATATCGGACAGCTCGCCGGTGCTGCATCCCTTGATTTTTGTTATTTCTTCCGTCGAATAGTTGCTCAGTCCGCGCGCAACCTCGCCTCCCCCGGCACCGCACACCGATACCGTATCGCCTCTGGCAAAATCGCCCTTCACTCCGGTAACCCCGGTCGGAAGCAGGCTTCCGCCCCTATCCTTTATCGCGCTCGCAGCCCCGGCATCGATCTCGATAACGCCGCGCGGACGGCGCGAAAAACGTATCCAGCGCTTTCGGCTGCCGAGTTTGCGGGTGGATGGCAAAAACAGCGTGCCGATATCTGCACCGCCCATCAGCTCTAAAAGGACCCCCTCAAAGCGTCCATCTGCTATAACGGCCGCCTCGCCCGCCTTAACAGCTACCGCCACCGCCTCCAGCTTGCTGGGCATGCCGCCGGTCCCGCCGTCGCTGGTCTCGCCACAGGCCATGTTTGTAATTTCCTCGCCGATCGACTTAACAATGCCGATGCGCCGGCCGAAACGGCTCCCGGCACCGTCTCCGTCACTGACGACAACGCCCGGGGGGAAAGGCGGCACACCGCAGAGACCTGGCTCGCTTGTGAGCAAAACCAGCAGATCGGCACGTATGAGATGTGTGACAAACGCCGCAAGCAGGTCGTTGTCGCCCAGCTGAATTTCGTCGGTGCTTATCGTATCGTTTTCATTTATGACCGGCACGCAGCCGCTTTCAAAAAGCGCACGTACGGTGTTCGCGGCGTTCAGATACCGGCGCCGCGAATCGAAATCATCGCGTGTGAGCAGTATCTGGCCGGCGTGAAGGCCGTGTGCGCGAAAACTTCTGTCGTAGCGCGATACCAGCCCCGACTGCCCGACCGCGGCGGCGGCCTGAAGCGCCGGCAGCGAGCCCGGCCTCTTGTGCATCCCCATCTGCCGCATTCCGGTTCCTATGGCGCCGCTTGAAACGACGGCCACCTGGCGGCCCTCTTCCATCAGACAGGCGACCTGCTCGCTCAATGCGTCAATACGCGCCCCGTCAAGCGGCCCGGAGCCGCCGCCGATCACATTGGTGCCTATCTTCACCACGATGCGCCGGGCGCCAGCTACATATTTCTTCCTCAGTTTCCGGGTATTCATTGCTTTTCTTTTGCAGCCTCCCATGCGCCGTCCAGTTCGGCCAGAGAACAATCCTGAGGTTTTTTCCCCTCTTCGCCCAGGTGTGATTCGAGCGCATGAAATCGACCCCGGAACTTGCGCACGGCGTCCTGGAGAGCACTTTCAGGCTCCAGGCCGAATTTTCGTGCCACGTTTACAAGAGAGAAAAGCACATCACCCATCT
>PWZK01000255.1 GCA_003567495.1 Candidatus Brocadiaceae bacterium | reverse complement strand
ACCGCCCGGGTCAGCGGCCAGGGGGTAATCACCCTTCCGCTTATCGGCACGGTTGAAGTAGCCAGGTTGAGCGTAGACAGCGTCTCTATAATAATCGAGGAACGTCTTGCCGACGGTTTCATTGTCGATCCCCAGGTCAACATCTTTATCAATGAATTCAGAAGCCGCAGGGCGACTCTCCTGGGGGAAGTCAGGAAACAGGGGCTTTATGAGCTTCGGGGGTATACCAGCCTTCTTGAACTCATCTCCCAGGCGGGGGGGTTGACCGATGACGCCATGGACACGGCGATCATTCATCGCAATCCCGGCGCAGAGCAAGGCGAAGAGACAATTGTAATCGACCTCGTCCAGCTCATGAGAAAAGGGAGGGATGCGCACAACATCAGTATTGTTAACGGCGACAATATATACATCCCCAGGAAGGCGACCTTTTATGTGACAGGTCAGGTAGCAAAACCCAATGCATACAACTACGAAGAAGGGTTAAAGGTCATCCAGGCGCTGACCATGGCCGGAGGGGTCACCACCAAGGCAGGGACCCGGCGAATACAGATCATTCGCACAGTAAACGGCCGTGAGCAGTTGATTAAAGGGGTCGACATGGATATGACGGTCAGGCCCAATGATATCATCATCGTCCCGGAAAGCTATTTTTGACGACTTCGCAAAAGTCCAATATCTGCGTTACGCGCAATCAAGCCTTGATCTTGGACTTTTTTAAAGTCACCTGATCTCAACTTTTTACGGATTCATTACTTTTAATTCGGCAGGCTGCATTCGCTGAGCAAGCATGAATAAACAGGAAAGCGGCATGGAAGAAGAAAGCATCAATATAAGAGATTACATCCAGGTACTGTTCAGGCGAAAATATATCATTCTGCTGGTGTTTGTTGTTATTCTGCCGTTTATCGTCATGAAGGCGCTTTCCTATTCACCTGTATATAGGGCTGAAACCAAGCTCTTCATTCAAAAAAATCATGACCCCCAGTTAACAACGAATCAATGGTTTCGATACGATCCGGCTTTTCTGCCGACGCAGATTCAAATCATTACCAGCAGCAAGGTGGGGGAAAAGGTCGTCCGGAATATGAACCTGGTAGAAACCTACCGGGACTATTTTCCCGAGGAAGTGTCAAATCCATCTTTTCTCAGCAGCACGATGGAAAGTTTTGACCGTATCTACCAAATGGGTTTGCAGATGGCCGGGTTGAAAAGCGGCCCCGAAGATTTCGACCATCAGCATCCCCTGTCAGAGGAAGAATTAACGGAACAGCGGATCAAAGCCCTTTCCATAATGGTAAGCAACAACATTTCTGTAAAAATTTCGGGGGAAAACAGCGATATTGTCGAGGTGGGCTATATCTCCCCCAATCCAGAGTTTGCCCAGCATATCGTCAATAACGTGTCATCCGCGTACAGGCATTTTCTCTTGGAAATGCAGATGGAGTCTACAGGGGAGGCCATCGAGTGGATGAAGACAAACGCGGTTGCCCAGCGGGAAAACCTGGAGAACAGTGAAAGGATACTCCAGAATTATACAAAAGAGCACAATCTTTATATGTCAGGAGACCAAGAAGCGCTTTTGCCGGCAAAAATATCAGACTTCAGCATGCGGCTCACCCATGCCCTGGCTGAAGTCAATGAACTGGAGTCCCTCTACCAGGCCATCAGCCGGATATCCTCGCAGGAAGCCCTGAACCTCCCCGTCATTTCTGAAAATGAAATTATCCGGGCGTTGCGTCGAAGCGTTATTGAAAAAGAACAGGAGATCAATGAGCTTTCCCGTAAAATCGGCGACAGGCATCCTCAGATGATACGGGCGAGGGAAGATCTGCTCGCCCTGGAAGGAAGGCTAAATGAAGAGATCCAAACCGTTATCCAGTCTGTGAAAAACAAGTACGAACTCGCCGGTGAAAGGGCCCGCAGCATCGAGTTTCTGCTCAACCAGACCAAATATGATGCCGGGACAATGAGCGAAGTGCTTTTTCAGTATGAAATCCTGAACCGGGACGTCGAGGTGAATCGTCTTTTGTATGACCGCCTGATCAGCAGAATAAAAGAATACGGTGCCACGGAAAACAAGCAGAGTATCGATGTATGGGTGGTTGAAACCGCTGAAGTTCCCAGGTCTCCAATGCATCAGGGTCCAAAGCGGACACTTCTGATAGGGCTCATGGCAAGTTTGATGGCCGGTGTGGGCCTGGCATTTTTCCTTGAACACCTCGACAATACGGTGAAAACCGCTGAAGATGCCGAGGCCAGGCTCGATTTGCCGGTGGCGGGCATGATCCCCCTGTTTAACGACAAATCTTTAAACGTAGAAAAGATAGCACATCTGCTCCCGCATTCCGTGATCGCGGAAAGATACCGGGCCATTCGTACATTGATCTTATTGTCTGATGACATACCAAAGCCCTACACACTGCTGATTACCAGCATGGTGGAGCAGACGGGAAAGACCGTAACCGCCTCCAACCTGGCTATTTCAATGGCTCAGTCCGAGCGTCGTGTCCTGCTGGTGGATGCTGATATGAGGCGCCCAAAAGTTCACAAGACCTTCGAGGTCGATAATACATCCGGACTCAGCACCTATCTTTCCGGTGAATCAGAATTTACGCCAATGACGGTTGAAGAAATAAAATACCTGCATATTCTGCCCTCCGGCCCGATTCCGAAAAACCCGTCGGAATTGCTTAGTTCCCCCAGGCTGGAAGAGTTAATCCGGGAAACCGGCCCGGATTATGATTTCATTATTTTTGATTCACCGCCAATGGCGGATGTCACCGATGCCGTTTTAATCGCCAAAAGCGTCGATCATACTCTGCTGGTCGTCCGTTCAGGTGCTTCAACCTATGAATCGGTCAAACAGGCCGGCAAGATTTTGAAGAGCATCAATGCCAATGTCCTGGGGCAGGTCATCAATGCCGTAGACGAGAAAAAACACGATTACTATCACTATAAATACTACGGCACCAAGGGTAATTATTACGCCCAATCCCCATT
>PWZK01000298.1 GCA_003567495.1 Candidatus Brocadiaceae bacterium | reverse complement strand
CATCTTCAACAAAAAAATCCTGATCGACCAGGTAACGGATAACATTCAGAGCCTGCCGGGCATCCTCACCGCTGGTCCTTATCTTCATGCGGGCCCCATGGCGTCCGCCCAGACTCATGAGCCCCATCACGCTCTTTCCGGAGGATTCCCTTCCATCGATTTCGACCGTAACCTGTGATTCAAACGCCTGCGCGAGCTCAGCAAAGCGCTGAACCGGACGCACGTGAAACCCCAGCGGATTTCCAATGCGCAACTCACTTCTGTATTCGTTATCAGCATTCATTTTATTGAAAATCATCCCATCTTACCGGCCATTTCTCTGACAAGATCGACCACCTCTTCTTCGGAATCAGACCTGAAGAGAAACCGGCGGAAATCCTCTGATTGTGTCATATTGCTTACGGTCTTCATTGCACCTATATAGCTGTCGGAATCAGACCTCGGCCCTACCACCAAAAAAATCGCATTGACAGGCTGCCCGTCAAGCGCATGAAATTCAATACCCTCCCTGCTCATCCCCAGAGCTATGGAAATATTCGAAATTTCTTCCATTCTGGCGTGCGGCAGAGCCATGGACCGACCTATTGCCGTAGTGCCCAGAGTCTCGCGCCTGACGAGCTCCACCAAAACAGTATCCAGGTTTTCTTTCGGAATCCGGCCCGATTTTACCAACATTTTCAGCATTTCATGAAGCGCTTCATCCCGCCCGGCTGCGCCGAGCTCCATACATACATGTTCTTTTGAAAAGTTTTCAAACAATTCCATAAATCGCTGTTATCCCTTAAACATGAATTGGATTTACAGGCCCTGCTACCTTCGGCGGGGCCTTTTCTCAGTCAGTTTGTCATGTAATTTGGTGACGCGGCGTTCCAGTTTATCAAATGCATCGTCAATTGCCGCATACAGGTCGTGCCCGCGAGATTTTGTCACCAGAACATCCTTGTGGCACCTGGCAATTATCTCGACATGCTCCTGTGCCGCATCGTCATCCAGCGTCACGTCTATACTGATTATATGATCGTCATAACGTGGCAGCTTTTCAATACGCTCCCTTATGTGGACATCCATCGCATCCGTCAAATCCATATGCCTGGCGCTTATGGTAATATCCACTTCTTCTCACCTCCCTTATCAAAGGTTATAGCCTGAACCCGCATATTTCATAAACCAACAACAGAAGTTAAGGCCTGACAATCAGCATTTTAATTACTGTGCCTCGCTCCCGACCTCTCCATCACCTTCATCTTTATCCTCTACGACTCCCGGCTCCTCCCGCCGCGAGGTTGCGGGCGCCGATCCGCCTGCCGGAAGACGTGTCGTCACTTGCTGCGACCGGTCACCTTTGCCGCTTACCATCCCGGCGGTCACACAGAAGGTTATTGCATCTTCCACGCGCATATCCAAACTCACAACCTCGTTTTTGGGAACCATTATCACGAACCCGGTAAGCGGCGCAGGCGAGTTCGGTATAAATATGGCAACCAGATTCTGTCCCGCATGTTCCTGCACGTCTTTAAGACCGCACCCGGTCAAAAAACCGAGAGAATATATTCCTTTGCGGGGATACTCAACGGCAACAACGCGCTGAAACTCGAGATTGTCGCGGGATCCGAACAGAAAATCGGCCACCTGCCTTGCATGCGGATATATCCCCTTGACTACCGGAAATCGCTCGAAAAAACCGTCCACCTTGTTCATCACCTTCGCGCCCACAAAACCGCGCAGGAAGAAACCCATGATCAAAACCGCAAAGGCAACACCCAAAATGCCTACAACGCCCCCGATGAACTCAGGGTAATTATCAACAACATGCTCGCGGCGCGTTTCGGAGGTTTCCGAAACTTCATCGGGCGCACCGGGAAACGCCATGCCGAACAGTCTCTCGTTCTGCACCAGGGTGCGCCGGGCCACGACATTGACTTTGCTGCCAAGCAAGGCGTCCATCTGTCCGTACAACCAGGTGAGCAGAAAAATGGTAATGAGAATCGGGAATAAAGCGGCAAGACCCGTCAGGAATGCTCTTTTCATCCGTTCTGTATATCGCGTCTCGTTCATTTATCCACACAACATCGCGAAAAAAAGCGGGCGGAATCAGTCCATAAAAAACCAGCGTATATATTGTACACCGCAAAATCCAAACCGTCAAGTAAGGATGTATATTGCGATGGAGTTTTGCGGTGGTATGTGGTCGCACATGCACGAAAAGGCACCGAACGGAGACAACACATGCGCCCTGAAAGGGCGCGGGCGGAGCTCTTTTCGCGTGGCGTTCTACAGCCTGCACCGGAAGATTACTTCCTGCACGTATGACAGCAGGCAAAACACCTTAAAGCCCGAAAACACCCCCTGAAAATGCGTTTAAAGACCCTTTTTGAGGCCTGCAATAAGCTTATCCACTTGTTAAACAAAAACATATCGTAACATATTGGGGTCAGACCCCGTAACATTGTTAAACAAAAACATATCGTAACATATTGGGGTCAGACCCCGATTACGTTATTATTACAACACCCCCCCGAACACGAATCGTCCGGCGTATTGCTGTTTTATCGCTTTTTTGAGCAAAGAGTTTTCCGGGCGCTGAAGCTCGGGATCGTCCTCAACAAGGTCAAACGCATCGCTACGCGCTTCTTTGAGCAAACTCATATCAGAAAAATCAAAACTCCGAAATTCCGGCATTCCGCTCTGCTCCGTGCCAAACATATCGCCGGGGCCGCGCAGCTGGAGATCTTTTTCCGCTATTTTGAAACCGTCCCTGGTTTCTGCAAGCACCTCCAGCCTGCGCCTGGCATCCTCGGTAGAAGGCTCGGCGAGCAGGTAGCAGAATCCCGGCGCAGTCCCGCGCCCGATACGACCCCTGAGCTGATGAAGCTGCGACAGCCCGAGACGCTCCGCATGCTGGACTATCATCACCGTGGCCTCCGGCACGTCAATGCCGACCTCCACAACGGTCGTCGCAACCATTAGCTGAAAAGCACCATCCCTGAACCCTTTCATTTTTTCCTTTTTCTCCGCCGCAGGCATCCGCCCGTGCATAAGACAGCACTTAAAATCGCTGAATATACCCCGGCTTAATTCAAGATAGGCCTCGGTTGCGCTTGTAAGATCAAGTTCATCATTGGTCTCGACCAGCGGGAAGATGACAAAAACACGCCGCCCCGCTTTGAGCTCGGCCAGAGCTTCTTTGTAGGCACGTTCCCAGTTCGCCGGCGCAAGCCATGAAGTGCGAACCGGCGGACGGCCGGGCGGCATCCTGTCGATGATGCTGACATCCATGTCGCCGAAACATGTCAGAGTGAGCGTGCGCGGTATCGGAGTGGCGGTCATAAGCAGAACGTCCGGACGTCGCCCTTTACGGGTCAAATCAAGCCTCTGGCGAACGCCAAAACGATGCTGCTAGTCGATTACCGCAAGTGCCAGCTTTCTGAACGCGACATCTTCCTGCAAAAGAGCATGGGTGCCGACCACGAGGTCGACTTCACCCCGCTCCATAGCGGCCAGGGCATCGCAACGCTGCTGAGGCGGCAGACTTCCCTTCAATAGCAGAATGCGGACGTTTGTCCCGGCCAGAAGCCGCTCGAGCGTCAGATAATGCTGCTCGGCAAGCACTTCGGTAGGCGCCATGAACGCCGTCTGGTAGCCCTTGCTGCTTTCGGCCAGAACCGACAGCAGCGCATACACAGCCACCACGGTCTTGCCGCACCCCACATCTCCCTGCAACAGCCGGTGCATTGGACGTTCGGAACGCAGGTCTCTGCATAGCTCCTCTATCACCTCGTTCTGTGCTTCCGTAAACTCGAAAGGAAAAAGGCGCCTGATCCGCCTTTCCACGTTCCTGCCGGTCTTGAATGAACACCCCTTTAAGTTCTTTACCACCGACCTGCGCAGTGCAAAGGCGGTCTGAAATACAAGCAACTCCTCGTATGCAAGCCTTTTTCTCGCCATAGCCGCCGACTCAGGTGAATCGGGAAAATGAGCGGTCCGCAGCGCCTCCGTTTTGTCCCCGAATCCTTTTTCTTCCGCCAGAGCGGGCGGTATTATATCTACCACCTTTTCAGCGGCCATATCCAGGGCGGAACGCACGATACCTCGCATCATTACCTGTGAAATACCTTCCGTAAGAGGGTAAAGCGGAAGAATGCGACCGAACTTCGGGGACTGTTCCGCGTTGTCTCCGAGGGCATAATCCGGCGATACGATTTGCGGTCCCCGGTAATACTGCACCTTGCCGCAGGCAACGATCTTACTGCGATCCCTGAAACGCCGCGTCCAGGACGCACGTGCGTTGAACCAGGTCAGCGCAAGCGCTCCCGTGCCATCCGATACGAGCACCTCAAGAATCCCCTGACGTGAGCGCCCCCTTTTAAATTCCACGTCCAGAACAGTGCCGGAGATCACCGCCACCCGGCCCTCTTTGAGCTTACGTATGGGTGTGATGCGGCGTCTGTCTTCATAATCTCTCGGAAGGTGAAAAAGCAGGTCATATACCCTGCGCAAGCCCAGCCGGGCAAGCTGCTTCGACCGGGCCGAGCCGATTCCTTTAAGACAACCGGGATCAGTGAAAAGTATTTTTCTTTCCTTTGTCATTGGATATTAAGCGCCTACTCCACCACAACATATTTTTTTATCCTCTCCAGCGTGACCTCGCCTATACCGCTCACCCGTATCAGCTCGTCGACATTTTTAAATCCGCCTTCCTTGCGTCTGTACTTTACTATCCGGCCGGATAATGCCGGCCCGACGCCCGGGATCGACTCAAGATCCGCGGCGGATGCGCTGTTAAGATCCAGAGGGCCGCGAAGAAGCAGCGATTTTTCGTCCGTTGGCATCAACTCGGCGCTTATGCTGTCGATCAAAAAAAAGCCGGCCGCATTAAAATACATACGCGGTCTTACGGCCGCCGTGCCGGCGGGGAGAGCCAAGGTTCGGGTTCTTTGCATTGCACCGTCCACTTCCCGCAAAGCAACGCGGTATGCCCCTTCCGTAACGGAACCGTCATCGGCGGTATAATCCAGAACGAGCACGGGCGTCTCTCCATCCCAATGCCCCGAAACCAGAGCATCAATTTCCCACTTAATCCTTCGAATATGCTCGGTGGATATCGGCTGCAGGAAAACAGTAAGAGGTCTTTTTTCTTTCGACGATACCTCCAACCTTCCGCCTGCATACCTGACGGACTGGCGCCCGGCATCAGAAAGCGCGGCCGACCATGACTGCGGCAGCGGCCTGCCGGCATGGCTCTCTGAAAGCATATAATCGTAAATCCAGCCATCCAGTGAGAGCCGGGGACGAATCAAATCTTTTACTTCCGCCCCGATAGTTTGACTGCGCGGCAACCGCCGAAAGCCCAACACAACTCCAGAGGCAATCAGCAGCAGCAGAAAAAGTGCCGCTATTGCAGCCAGACGCCAGCGCCTGAGCCGTCCTCTGATCTGATTTATATCCCGTTTTACCGTAACTTCTGCGGAGACAGTCGAACGGCCCGGAGTAAAATCTATCAGCTCACGAACGGGGCTGCGTGAACAGCGCTCAACCCTCTTGAGGAGAAAACCGGCGAGCTTCGGGTCGGCATAGGTAGAGCGTACGGCGCGGCAAAAGGACTGCAAATCGTATGGCAGCCGGCGCCAGCTTACCGTCTTTGCACCGGTGTCGTAAATCACGTAGCCGGCCCTGAAATCTCCGCTTCGAGACAGACCTACCGAGCCGCAGTTTACAATGTAGCGATGCCCCGTCTGAAGAGGCACACGGCCGGAAGGAGATTTCAGACGCCGATAACGATCGCCGGGAGCGAGGGCGTGCAGGCAAAGCGCATGCGTGTGTCCGGCGAATATGAGAGAGGAGGATGATTTTCTCCAGGCGTCCCTGGCATCGCGCTCGCCGGTTAAATAAAGAAATTTGCCAGGCGCCGACACCGATCCATGTGAGGCCTCAAATTCCGCGTGTCTGAGAAGCAAAGGCACCTGCCTGAAAAAACGATGAGCGCGAACACCCAGCAAGCTGCGGGTATGCTCAATCAGCTTGCCTGCCAGGGGGTTAAACCCGGAAGGCTCCATAAGCCCGCCTACCACCGCATCATGATTGCCCAGGACAAAATAATCAACATTTGCATAGACACTGCTCAACACTTCGGCCGGCTGCGGCCCATACCCCACGATATCGCCGAGACATATAATCTTATCAACCGAACGGGCGGAAGTATCTGCAAGAACCGCATTCCAGGCCGCAAGGTTCGCATGAATGTCCGAAACGAAAGCTATTCGCATTTTTTATATACAAACAGATGGATGTCTGATATTCACATTTTTACGCACCTAATTCTTTTTCAAGACGGAGCTTGAAAAAGAATTAATAAAAAGACAACGGCAAACGACGAAAGGCAAACGACATTTTTTTTGAGTACCTCGACACTTTGTTGTTGATGTTGCGACTTTACGCACCTGTATCATCCGGCCTGTCACAAAAACGCCGCAGGATAAACTGAGCCGCCACCCTGTCGACATTTTTTTTGCGGGCGTCTCTGTCGGCCCCCTCTTCGCTCAGAACTCTGTTCGCCTGCACGGAAGTGTAGCGCTCATCCACAAACTCGTATCTTACATCGGGCAGCACCCTGCGCAGCCTTTTCACAAATCCCCGGACCCGCCTTGCACGCTGTCCCTCGGAGCCATCCATGTGCTTGGGCAGCCCCACGACTATAGTTTCAACTCCGCGTTTCTCGACAATTTCCCTTACTTTTTCTATCTCTCCCCCACAATCGTCGACCTCGATGGTCTCAAGCCCCAGCGCCACCGAGCCCGATAAATCGCTGAAGGCCGCCCCGATACGTTTCTCGCCGTGATCCAGAGCCAGAATTGTCATATTATTTCCTTTTAATGGAAAATATTCAGCAAAACATCGAATCGCAAAAAAAAAGTGAATGGACGCAATGGACTTTATGGACTATCCCGCATATTTCATACATATGCACCGCTGAGAACGCGTGAAATAAGCGGACTACGGCCCCACAGTCCCGCCTTTTACTAAAAATCAGAGGGAGGGGAACGGTCAAGATCGATGTGTTCCCAGCCCGGCCGCTCGCGCGGCATAAAGAAACTTTCCGGAATGTCGTGGTCAAACTCCGGCCGGCCCAGGTTTAAAGTAATATCATAACCTTCCTGAGGCCTGTAAATAGCCAGCCTGTAGGGAAACAAGCCACCTTCCCTCCACCTGTATCTGTCCATCTCCACCACGGTATTGATCTCGGCTAAAATGTCGTAGGACGTTATCGAGTTGATGTGAAGATCGTATCTGTCGACAGTTACTTTTCTGAACGGAAACCCGCTCAGCTCAACCTCGAAAACGTATTCGTGGCGGCCGGTATGCATCAGCGTTTCATCCCAGGTCAGTCCCAGCCACCGTGGATTTGCAAACCAGAGCGCCGCTTCCCCCGGCCTTATAAGATGCGGCATGCGTTCGTAAGCCTTATCACTGCCGGTTATGATCTCGTGTGTATCCCGTATTTCAAGCCAGAAACCGTCCTTATGAGCGCGCAGCGTAAAGATATTTTGTCCCAGCCGCTCGGTACGCAGATAAAGCCCGGGCAGTTCCCTGTCGAATGCCATCAGCGCACGTACCGAAGGAAAGCGCTCACGGCCTTCCACGGTTTCCCGGACAATATCCAGCGAACCCCTCGTATCCCTGAGAGTTGAAAAATGAAGTGTTTTTTCTTCCAGTGCGGCGATCACTTCCTCGCGGGAAAGCTCCTGCGGCCTCCGGAGTCGACGCAGCGGAATTGCGCGGCAGCCGACCGGGAGCAGTCCGAAAACCAGGCTTGCTACCGGGACCAGGAACAGTTTGAAAATCTCTTTTTTTTTGAGTTTCATACGCTCAGATCCCTCCTGTTTCGGGCATAAATCGCCGCCCCCACAGCGGTGATATGCTGCGGGCAGGCGGGCACGGATACTGTTGTGGCAAGCCTTGCCTGAAGCGAATCGCGCAGCGCCCCGAGCCGCGCGGGGCCCCCATCAAAAAATACCGGCCCACACCAGCCCAAGCTCTCGGCCAGCTCGGCCGTTCTGTCGGCTACAGCCCTGAATACGCCGCCTGCGATATTTGCCGGAGAGACACCTTTTGCAATCATAGAAACCACCTCTGACTCGGCAAAAACTGTGCAGGCGCTGGATATAAGCGCCGGCTCGGAACTCCCAAGCGCCAGTTCATCGAGCCTTCGAAGCCCTTTCAGCTGAAGAACAGCCGCCAGCTCCCCCAAAAACCTGCCGGTGCCGGCCGCGCATCTGTCGTTCATGGCAAACCCCTCAATGACTCCACCGGCTCCGAGCGTTATTACTTTACAGTCCTGCCCGCCTACATCAATTATAGTATTGAACTTGTCCGTCTTCCGCACAGGCTCCGGGTTGCCATAGAATTGCTCGCCCATTTCCTTCATACGTGACCAGTTACGCCATGCCCATCCGGCCCCGAGTGCGTTGGCCAATATTTCACTCACGCTGTAGGCGGCCTCACCTGAATTCTCCCGCCCGTATCCCGTAAAACACACCGGGGTATGGCACTCCGTGGGAAGGACGTCTTTCAACCTCGACGTCATACGGCTGCACTGCGCGGCAATATCAGTGCCGGCCGGCTCTATCTGGACCGATAAAAGCTCTTCACCGTCCATGGCGACGCCTTTGACGGCCACGCTCCCCGAATCTATCCCGACGGATGTCATCCTTACTGCACCGTATCGATAACTATTTTGCCACTGCCGACATTTCCGGCGGAATCTTCGGCGATAAATACGAACACATGCTCGCCCTCATCCAGCTTCGGCGTCACGAATGTAAACGGCTCCCGGCGCGAATCAAATATCCCGTCGTCCGGGAAAACCGCCCGCCAGTCGCCCGAATTGTGGCTTACCTGAATGGACGTTATGTTGCTTGCCCGGTCGGCTGCAATGCCCGTTATCACGTAGCTGCCGGAATTACGGCGTCGCACCGCTTTTATCTCGTGCACCCTGGGCGGAGTGTTATCGATAAGAAACGGCCCGATAACTTTCTCGTCCTGCAGCGCTTCGGTGAGGCCCCTGGATGGCCTGTCGGAGGCGATCAGTTTAACCAGGTAATAGCCGTCCGGCACCCTGACAGTGTCCCAGCTATAGCTGGTTTCATCGCGCAGGCCGTCTTTCAAACTTTTCCAATCCCGTTCGTCCACACCCCTGTAGTAAAGACTGCTTTTCAGATCATCATCGTTGGGGTCCGACACTTCCCAGGTTATGGTTCTGCCCGGTCTATTCGCATTCCCCCCCCCGCCGCCTTCATTTATCTCAAGCCGCTCAACCACCGGCCGCCTGTTTGCCTGTCGGTAACTGACGGCAAAGCGATTTACCTCCGGTGTTTTCACGCCGTCTTTCGACGTCAACTTTATTCTGACCTGAGCAAACCGCCCCATAGGTACGTCGAGACGTTCCGGTACACCGCCGCTGGCCGGCCCTGCCCAATCGCTCCAGGTGCGATCGGGCTTGCGGGAATTGCCGGTCCTCAGGTAGATTTCCGTTCCGGCGGTATCGCCGTCGGCTCCGGGCAAACTTACAGCTCCCCAGCCGGAAAGATAACCGGCATCAAAAACGTGCGAAACGTAGGCGCCCTCAGGCCTGTATCCAACGCCGAGCCGGTATAATCTGCCCGGACTTGATGCGCCCATAAGAACCCGGCCGTCGCCGGCCCCGGCCAACGCCGAAACATGCCTTGAACCTGTCTTCAAAATCATGCGAGTGCGCCCGTCTTCGCGCACTCCGATCAAACGTCCCGCATCCCCGGTGCCGGCAAATATTTCACCGTCTTCTCTGAGCGCGATCGAAAGCACCATTTCTTCCCTGAAACGCGCAACTCTGTAAGCGCCGGTGTCCGGATCAATACGGTATATGCTGTTTGATGCGGTTGGTTTGCCGGGCAGCAGGTTTTGCGAGCCGTCGCGTCCATCGGCGGGGCGAACGCTTACGGCACCGTCATCGCCCGAAGCCTCCCCCTGCATCGCCGGCTTACTCTGAGCCGTACAAACGTAAAGCTTGCGGCCTTCGGAAAACACCATATTCCGAATCTCATCCTCTTCCGCATCAAAAAGGATCGAATAGTCCCCGTTTTTTTTCACCTCATAAACGATCCCGTCGGGTTGCGTGCCAACATATATGCCGCCCCTTTTTTCGTCGATCTCAAGACACATAAGGTTTGCCTGCGGCGCACTGAAGACCTCGGTAACGTCGCCTTCGGAGGTTAAACTCAGAATTTTGCCGCCGGCGCCGGTGGCACAATAAACCAGGCCGTCCTCGGAGCGGGCCATATCCCAGACGTAATTAACATCAAGATCCGCGAAAACCGTCACCTCGCCGCTTTCCGCGATCCGGTAGATAATGCCGCGCGGCGCGGTGCCCAGAAGCACGGAACCGTCCGGCAGCGGCAGCACGCTCAGTGCGTGCTCCTCGCTCGTCCTGTGAATCAGAGATGCAGTATCGTCTTCGATGGCGTAAAGGGCGCCCGGGGCCCCCGTGGCAACCAGCACCCGTCCATCAGCGTCGATATTTATATCCCACACGATGTCAGCTTCCAGACCGTCAAAAGTCTCTACCGGCGGCGCTAGTATCAACTCCCCGGAGGACAGCACCGAAACGCCGTCGAATTCGCCTTTTGAAAATTCTTCCTCTCCTCTCACCGACCATGTTCTTCCAGCCTGAGCGGCTGCGGGGATGCCGAAAAGAAGCAAAATTAAAAAAAACGACCCGACACCAAATATCTTTTCCCGCTTTTTCATGTTTTGCAGCCTCATAATCATTCTAATTTATTCTGACCTCGACTCCATGCGAGCCATCCAGGACCCAACCAGTATCTATGCTGTTTTTAACATCTTGCATCAAAGGATGAGTTTTTCCGCGAACGGTTCCGTATTTCAGCATGCTCTCGGCCGAACCCGGGAGCGCCGGCATTGCCTCGCCGGCATATCGGAGCCCCGTCCTTATAAAATCACCCCTTACATAAAGGCGCGTATTCGACGCCATCACCTGCAGCGACTCAATAAGCCCGTCCAGAGTTTGCGGCCTGAACAGCCCCGGATCCTTGCCATACTTCGACGCCATGACGGCAGCGGCATCGGAAATATACAACCTGACGGTTGTTCCGGGCTCCGCATCTTCAGGGATGTCAAGTGTTATTTTCTCCACCCTGGCCGGGCCATGGTATTCACGCAGGGTCACCCACATCCTCAATTTCTCGCCCGGGCTCACTTCCTGTTTTTCCAGCCGCACGGATTCTATTTTTGCAGCTTTCAATTCTTCCCCGATTTTGAAATCGACATCCAGCGAATCTATCTCAACTTCTTCAAACGGGTTAAGCATAAGGCTCTGTATGGGCGCCATGACCAGCTCGAACGACGGCCTTAGCGGGTTGCCGGCATATACATTCTCCAGAACCAGCGCCTCTTCGCGTCCGCGTAGTTTAATGCGCACCGATGCGTCAACGGTCAGCCGATCGGACATACCTTCCCACCGCTGCGCGGAAAGCGCCGCGGCGTATAGCGACATCATCGGCGCATATCGCCAGTGTCCCGCCAGCTCGTAGCGGTACGTAGCATCATGGAAGCCCGAGATGTTGACGGTTGCGGGAAACATGGGCGCCTTCCTGCCTATTTCCCCTATTATGGCGCTTTGCCGATCCTGCGTGATGCTGCCTATTATTTCCCTGCCCGAGGTAAGCCTGAAAGATATAAGGCGGGAAGGAACGACCGCTTCTACGTGTCCAAGCGCCAGAGGCAGATCAGTTTTGCCGGCATCAACCATCGGATGGCCAAACGCCGCAACCCTCTTTCCGTCGGAAAATGTAAGCGTACCCATGCTCGCAATATCTATATCGCCGGTCATCAGCAGCGCTCCGATCGGCACACCGGGACGCAGGTCACGGTCCGGGTCAAAAGGTGCAAAGCCCCCCGCGCGCGGCGCCTGTACAGGCACAAGGCCGCCCGAACCCAGCACGGTTTTAAGATCACCGAGTCTGCCTACATCTATACCGCTGAAAGACAGCGGCACGGGCAGCGGCATCAGCCGTGAGCCGGGCTTAAAATCCCCGAGTTCAGACGAAGCGCCGCTTAATCGTTCAACACCTATCCCGCTCCTGAAGTCGCCGCCGGGACGCAGGGTCGCAGCAACAAACTCTTGAAGCAGCCTTAACATGAGGGCATCCGAGCCGTCGGGGTCTCTCATATAATCCTCTGCAATCCAGGCTGAACTTCGCGCTAAGGAGTTACGCAGGAGAGCTTTACTCTTTTCTTTCTCCGCCCGTTCTCCCTCCCCGGCTTCTAACGCTTCAAAGGGAACCAGCATTTCTTCGGCCGGGGTAACCCCGGCAAGCGCGGTCAGACTATAACGGAAACCGTAAGCCACCGCACCCAGCAGGCGCCCGTCAATGTAGAGCGGGCTGCCGCTCATGCCCGCTATAACGCCACTTTTCTCAAGCACAGGATGCTCGAGCTCGACCAGAAACACCCGCCCTTGCGGGTGCCAGGAACGCAGCACCCCCAGCACCTCGAACTCAAATTCCTGAAGTTCGTCGCCCCGGAAGGAAGTATAACCCTTTCCGCGCATGCCGGCGGTAACTTCGTTTGCCGGAAAACTCTCCACCATGGCGCCATCGGCTCCGGGCACCACAAACTCCGCCCCGAAAACAGGGTTATGTGAGATAAAAAGCAAGGTGAAAAACAACAAAACCGATAAAAACCTGCGACCGTTTTTCCCCGTAACACTCAGAATTGTTTTTATGCACATTAATTTAGCCCGCATTTTTTATGGTGCCATTGTGCGCGATCGTTTATATCGTCCCTTCAGGACTCTCGTTTGTGCATCTCCTCTCCTATGGCTTTGCTTCGGCCCCATTCGGGGCCCGCGCTCCGCCACAGGCTATAACATATCGCGCTTTCAGCGCTTACTTAGGTCGTTCCTTCGTCATTGGATATTCATTCTTTTTCGCATATCGACAATTTGTTGCTGATGTCAGGACATTAAGCGCCTACTCCCCCCTCTGCATTTGCAAGAAGGACACAACCTTTGTATAATAGCAATGCAACAATACACCGGTGGTGACCATAGCTCAATCGGATAGAGCACCAGACTGTGGCTCTGGGGGCTGAGGGTTCAAGTCCCTCTGGTCACCCCACTTTCCCCTCCCATTCCTCCCAACGTATATATTCAGTGAACTGCCAGCCTGTCGTCGCGATAAT
>PWZK01000041.1 GCA_003567495.1 Candidatus Brocadiaceae bacterium | reverse complement strand
TCTGTGAAATGATCGACACTCTCTGCAGGCAGCACGGGGGGCTCGAATTTAACGACGTCATGGAGGCGATATTAAGGCGTGAGGAGATGCTCAGTTCCCGGATCTCCGAGCGTATAGCGTTCCCGCACGCTATGCTTCCCGGGTTTGGCAGACCGGCGCTGGTTCTTGGTTACAGCCGCGAGGGTATCCCCTGGGACTCTCCCGGCGACGCACCGGTCAATCTCGTTATTTTGAGCGTATGTGGAAGCGAATACGGCGAAGAGCACATAGCCATGATGGCCGATATCGCAAACACACTTCGCGTTCCGGGTGTACTGGAGCGAATCGACAGGGCTGATTCGCCGGAAAAAATATATGATATCCTCCAAAAACCTTTGCCCGACCGCCGGCACCGCAGCAGTGCAGAGGCTGCAGTGATTTCTCGCCACATGCTCAAAAATGCGGAATCTCTTATTTCCCCCACAAGCGCCAGTGCAGTAATGGTGATTGCGGATTACGGGCTCGACCTGCAGTTTCTGGAGGCCGCCGATGAAAAAAGTTCCCTGATTGTCGTTAGCTGCGACCCCGGGATTTCTCTGCCCGAAACCCCGAAAGTCGATCACCTGCTGACGGTTCCGGGGCACGGATTGGAACGAAGCCGGAAGGTAAAGCTCGCGGTTCTTTTCTCTTTGACCTCGGGTTTGTTGGGTGGCAGCGACAGTGTGATTTGTCTGTCTCGTGAAAATGGTTTCGAGGCAGTAAACGTGCTTGAGGTGCTTGATATCAGCAAGGAATTCAAAACGTTACTTTCTTTGAATTCGGAGATAGAAAGCGGTGATATATCCGTTCCTGTCTTTCATCGCGTACTCGAACTGGCTATCGATCTGGCCCGGGAAGGCCGCGAGGGCAAACCTGTGGGTGCCATATTTATCCTCGGCGATTATCAAAATGTGCGACCTCATTGCTATCAGATGGTAATTAACCCGTTCCGTGGCTATCCTGAGAACGAGCGGAATGTTCTGGATCCAGCCCTCGAAGAAACATTGAAAGAGTTTTCACGTGTTGACGGAGCCTGTCTGATCAGGGGGGATGGAATCGTTATGTCAATTGGCGCGTACATCCAGCCGGAAGATGCGGCCAAAGCACTTCAATTCGGTCTCGGAGCCCGACATGCAGCTGCAAAAGCGATTACTATGACCACCAATGCCGTTTCTATAGTTATTTCCGAGAGTACACGGCAGGTCAGCATTTTCCATCGTGATCGGCTCCTTTTAAAAGTCGAATTGTCAAAGCGGACATTTGATCACGAAACGGAGAGCCCTCCGAATATTCCATAAACCAACGAAAAACATCTTTTTTCGCATTCAGTAAGCAATGGGGCGCCTTATAAGCAGGATTCTGGCCGGAAACAGCTGTTCGACCCGGTACATATCCATTCTATGCGGGTCGGCCGCATGTGCCAGGCGGAGAAGTTCCGGGCTCAGGAATCCTTTTCTTATGGATAACAGCCCGTCATAACGGGCGTAACTTTGCCGGGAAAACAGCGGAGAGACCAGGTAATAGGCGGTATAAGCGGCCCGGCTTCGTTTCAGATCGCTGATCAGAAGGGTCGCGCGCTCAAATTCCGTAAGGTAATCAAACAGTTCGACTATCCGGCTGTCATTCAGATGATGCAACAGGTGGTTTGCGAAGATGAAATCAGCGTCTTTCAGCTCGTCGATCGACATTATATCGCGCTGTAGTATGTCCAGGCCGGGGACATGCCCGAAGCGTTGACAGGCAAACCTGAAGACCCGTCGATCGTGGTCGCAGGCGCTTATCCTGAGGTTCAGGCCGCGGCTGCGGCTTTCGCTCAGAAGCCAGGCCGCCGTCTCGCAGGCGCCGGCGCCCAGATCGACGAGATGGTATTCTCTGCCGGGCTTCATGGCATCCAGCACATAGCCTTTCAGCACCGATCTTACGCGCGTCAGGAAGCGGTTGATCGTGTCGAACTGAAACAGCGTATTTTCCAGCTTGTACAGGCTGCTGCACGAAAGATCCATTTTTTCCGCCATCTCGGCGCGGCGGGCAAGGTTCGGGAAAAACGGCAATTCGGGCATGTCAGCTCCTTTTAAAACCCGTAATTGTCTCAACAATACCGAGGCAATATCGTCTGCTGCGGGTGATCGAGAAACCTCGCTGTTTCAAAATACTATGCAGCCGGCTGCGGGCGGGAAAACGTGCCAGGCTGTCGGCAATATAACCGTATGTGTCGGCATTGCCGCTGCGTATAAGTCCCCACATTCCACACCACATTCTGAGCAGTTTCAGTTCCGCTGTCGCACACCATTTGTCATCGTAGCGGGAAAAATCCAGCAATGCCAGGCTGCCTCCATGTCTGAGCAGACGCGAAATTTCGGCCAGAGCAAGGTCGAGATCCGGCGCATTGCGCAGGCCGTAGCCCACCGTAATAATATCGAATTCGGAATCGGAAAGCCCCGTATCCGTCATATCCAGTTTAAGGAAACGGATGCCGTGGCGCCCGGCCAGGCGCCGGCGGGCCAGATTCAGCATGGGGCCGGCTAAATCGAGCGCGGTGACGGCGGCGTCGGGATATTTCTCCAGCAGCAGTGCACTCAGATCTCCGTTTCCGCATGCCAGATCGAGACAGTTCGGTGTGGACATGGGGGGAAGCTCATCGATCAGGCGCCTTTTCCATGCGGCATCCCTGCCAAAAGAGAGTGTCCGGCTCATTCCGGCGTATTCCGGTGCTATAGCGGAGAAGAGTTGTCTGTTGAATTCACGCTTTTGTTCGGGGGCGTGGAGAAAATCCCGCGATTTCAGTTGAAATTCACTCATTTTCTCTTCTCCATGGGATATTTACTCGAGCTTTCTTGCAAACCCGAGCCGGTTCATTGTGAGGGATGGTGAGCATTGCGAAATGAGGCGCCAGCTGGCCTGCGACAGGTGGTTTTAGCAACATGTGGCGAAAGAGGATCCGGCGCACCGCCGATGCCGCCCGGCCGGTTCGGGTGCCGACCCACATGCCTGCGGCGG
>PWZK01000207.1 GCA_003567495.1 Candidatus Brocadiaceae bacterium | reverse complement strand
CTTAACTACATTACCCCCGGCCCCCAGGGCGGCTCTCTTTGCGGCTTCAGCCGTTAGATCCGGGACCATGCCGACGGCTATTATTTTCAGGCCCCCGGCAGCGCTACTGCAGGCCAATCGACCCTCTGCTTGCCGCCAGCCATCGACACCCTCGAGTGCGCGCTTTAAACCTGTTAATATGCTGCACCCGACAGTAGTGCGGGCAAGCGCTTTGCCGACCACCCGCACCTGATCGACATCTACCAAAACGGCCTTGGTGAATGTGCTGCCTATATCAATCAACAGCAAAGTGCCCATATCAGTTTTTTCTTCCGGAGCTAATATCTTTTTTTAAATCCCTGATTGCCCGTTGAGGCGGCGTATTGGCCGGATATACCCTGTCAAAGCCGAGTTTTCTGAAGGTTTCTTTAACTTCCGCCCAGCTCCGTTTTCCTATCGCCAGATTACCGCCTGCATACATCAGTATATCACCTATACCGGCCTCTTTACATTTATCCCTTAATCCCATGCAATCCATTTCCCCGTGCCCGTAAAGAGACGAGACCCAGATAGCATCCGCCGCAGTTTCCAGGGCCGCCTCGACGAATTCTTTTTGAGTTGCCATCACGCCGATATTTACCACTTTGATTCCCGACTCCTGAAGCGCGTATTTCAGAATCTGGTTTCCAACAGCATGGACATCGACCCCGATCACGCCCAAAACAACGGTTATTTTGCCCTCGGCATCCCGCATATTTTATAGGCCGGAAGAAAATGTAATCGTTTAAAGATCAATCACACTCATCGTTAAGTGCCAGCAGGTCAGTCGCCTGCTTAAAATTTGCAGCATCGATCATCTTCCCATCGAGAGAAACGGCGCCGAGACCGCGATCACGGGCTTTTTGAAATGATTCAACCACCTTCCGTGCGTATTCCAGCGCTTCGCGGGAAGGCGAAAAAACATCATTGACCGAAGCTATCTGCCGCGGGTGGATAAGCAGTTTCCCCCTGAACCCCAACCCGGCCGCGCTCTCTGCGTCCCGGCGAAGCCCGTCTATGTCATGGACGTCAATATACGGGGTGTCGATAGCACTGATGCCGGCGGCACAGGCAACCTGGGCAATCTGCGCGCGGGGCAGGAAAAGCCCCGCTCCCCTATCTTCGGAATCTATTCCCATATCCCTGGCGTAATCAAGGCCGCCGAATGCCACCGCAATGATGCGCGAATCAGCATTCAAAATCTTTTCGGCCGCCAACACGCCGCGGGCCGTTTCAAGCAACGGAACAAGGCGCACTCTTCCTGCAGGAATACCTTTTTCGTCCTCTTCTTTTTCTATCAGGCGAACAATACATGAAATATCTTCCGGAGATTCTGTTTTTGGAAGGACAATGCCTGCCGTTTTTTCCCGGACCGCCCAGTTGCAATCTTCCTCTGTCAGCCCCGTACCAAGTGCATTGACCCTGACCAACACCATGAACTTTTGCTCTGAGAGTGAGTCGATCCCGTCACGCACAAACAGGCGCGCGGTCTCCTTTTCACTGATCGGCACCGCATCCTCCAGGTCCAGGATTATGGCGTCGGCACCGAGCCCCCCCGCCTTATAGATCATTCTCATATTGTTGCCGGGCGTAAAAAGCATTGTGCGCAGCACTATCATGTCTGTCCCCCCATAATGCGAGCCAGCTCAGGCGTAAGCTCTTCCGGCCCGTCAACCACGACAGCTCCTGCATTTCTCAATGCCGCAATTTTACTTTCCGCCGACCCGCGTCCGCGCTCTACTATGGCACTGGCGTGGGAAAAACGCATGCCCGGACGAACGCCGGCCCCTGCAACGTATGCCACAAGAGGTTTTGTGAATTTACCTTCTGCTATGACCTCCGCGGCCTCTTCTTCGGCGACCGTTCCGATCTCTCCGAAGAGGGCAACGGCATGAGTCTGGTCATCCTCCTCAAACAAAGGTAGCAGTTCAGCCGGCGAGAGCCCCACAACCGGTTCAGAGCCCACATGCATCGCAGTGCTTATACCCATCCCCGCCTGCCCGATGGCCCATGAAAGTGTGGTTGTCTGCCCGCCACTCCTTGATATCACTCCGATATGTCCGGGTTTAAATATTTCAGCGGCAAAATCCTCAGAGCCACCTATCCATCCCAGCACTGCCCGGCCGGGACTTATCAGCCCGAACGAGCCCGGTCCCAGGACTTTAACACCGCGCCGGCCGGCATACCCCAGCAGCCAAAGCGTATCGTGCAACGGAACCCGCTCAACCGGCATTGCAACGAATCCCACCCCCGCATCCACCGCTTCAATTACCGCATCCCTGACCTTCATGCCGGGCACGAAGGTAACAGATGCATCTATGGGGCCATGCGCCTCAACCGCTTCCTTAACGGAGTTATACACCGGCACCATCGCAACTTTCGCCCCCTTTTTCCCCGGGGTCACGCCCGCAACCACTTTCGTTCCGTAAGCAAGCATAAACGCCGTACGTGCCGCACCTTCCCGGCCTGTTATCCCCTGCACTATTACTTTCGTAGTGCTATCTATCAGTACCGCCACTGTCCAATCCCTCAATGGGTAAAGATATCTTCAGAGCCCTGCGGCCACGCATCTGGCATTCATATTCACAGGCAGGCGAAGAGCACGAAGAAAAAAGTCGTAACCATTAAGCCTTTATATAAACTACTGCCGTTGATTTATGAAATATGCGGGCTACGCATACCGCTGTGGGGAGAATCGATGATGTTGGTCGTGCCAAGGCAGCGGCGAAGTGTTTTGGGAAGGCCCAGCATGTGTTTGTGGCCTTCGCTGTCAACACCCAGGGCAACGATGACATGACAGTCGCCATACTGAATTCCATCGACATACACGGCGATGATGTCCTTGTCGTCGAAACGCCGCTCGCACAGCTTCTTGAGCTTCTTCTCGCTTTCTTCGACAAACTCGCGGCTGAGCTGTGACTTGCTGACACCGACCGTATGAGCCGTCTCGGGAAGGATGTCTTTATACTTGCGCGTCGAGACGCCTTTCAGTCCCCGGGAACG
>PWZK01000373.1 GCA_003567495.1 Candidatus Brocadiaceae bacterium | reverse complement strand
GTTAATTCCTCATTCCTCATTCCTAATTTCTAATTCCTAATTCTTATGTAAGCAACACTTACAGCGTCTCAATTAAATCTTTTTGCCAATAAAACAAGATAATTACAAATAAGATACTAAAACCATTTTTTCGATCCCGATCCCGATCCCGATAGCGACTTCGGTTATATTGGAGAATAAATGACACGACGCACGGAAGGGTGTCTTCTTATTTTCTCGCCTGCCAAGTCAAGCACATCGCGAAAAAAGGTCGTTAATGGCTTTATCGCAAGACGTTAAGATGGTTCAAACATAATAACCACTTCCGGAACTCTGAAGTTCAACAAGTGCGTTTGACACCTCTCCCCGCGGCACTCCGGGCCCTGCGACGAGGAGGGGGACATGGGCCGAAGGTTCGTAGAGGACCTTTTTTTTAAATCGCCCCAGATCACCCAGCATCTCACCGTGATCAGCAGAGAAAAACACATAAGTATTTTCCAGCCGGCCCTCAGCTTCCATTTTGTCGAGAACCCGCCCTATCCAGTGATCGATAAGTTCTATATATGCACAGTACATCCTTCTGCACTGCTGGATAAATTCGTGGTTCAGTTTTGGATCCTCTGGATTGGGACGCGGGTCCCATTCGGGGATGGGGACGGCGGGAGGCAGCGCCTTCCCTTTGTATCGGTCTGCAAATTCAAGGGGTGGGTCGTGCGGCTGGTGCGGACCGGAGAATGAGAGAAACAGATGCCAGGGATAATCTTCACGTACATTGTCGAGCCACTCAAGGGCCTTCATGCCCTGATAGCTGTCCAGGAAGGTATCTGTAGGCAGCGGAGAGGGAGTTATCCACCTGTCCGGTTCTTTCCAGTTTTCGACTACGAATTCGCGGTATTTTCCCCACATCCCCTGCTCCTGAAGCCAGAAGCCGTATGGCCCATGGGGATGTGGATGATGGAGTGAATGTTCTTTGCCTTCTATTTCCACGGGATGAGTAAACCCCCACTGATACACGCACGGGCGGTCGCCGTTACGACCGTTAAAACTGTCGGGTTTTGCCAGATCCAGTTTGCCGACTGCTCCTACTCTGTATCCGTCATCCCGCATACGCTGATAATAGGTGATTTGTTCAGGTCTGAGATAAGAAGAATTGTCAACAGCCCCGATTCTCCGGGGATGCATACCCGTGGCCAGTCCGATACGAGCCGGCACACAGAGTGGGGAATTGGAATAGCAGTTATTGAAGCGGATGCCCCGGGATGCAATACGATCTAAATTCGGTGTGTTTAAGAAATCGGCCCCTGCACAGCCCATATAATCGAACCGGAACTGATCAGCACTAATGAAAAGGACATTCGGTTTAGTTGAATGTTTATGAAATTTGCAGTTTAGCCCTGCGCCCGCAGTTTTTCCCTGCACTCTTCGGGCGAGTCTTTCCCCGATGCGTTTTTAACCGGCGCAAACTCGCTTTCCCTGTCTACCTCCACGAACGCGCACCCGCGCGCATGTTCGAGACAATCAAAGACGAACTTCTCGAATTTATAGCAGCGCGTCTCTTCTTTTTCTCCTCCGGGCCCGAGAATTTTGTAATTTTTCTCTGCCACATGCCATGGCATGGCATCGGTGGCTTCCGCCATCTCGCCCGCAAACCGGCTGTTGATGATATGTATTGCGATGCTGCCAAAACGGTATTTTAGCTTGTTGTTTTCGTTTTTTTCGCAGGCCATCTTTTCCGGCAGGTCAACATACTCTATAATAGCCGGACGGCCTTTTTTAAGCACCGCTACGCCGAGTCCTTCAAATGGGTCGCGTTTGGGTATTACTTTACAGGAAAAATCGGCGTTTTCCATCAGGTGATATCCTATATACCGTTCATCGGCCACCGTCACAAGCGGGTTATCGACCTGAAAGTAACTTATCAGGTCGAGAGTCTCGCTTTCAAGTTTTTCTATCAGCCCGCTTGACTGCAGGGCGGCGAAAACTCCGCCATGGCCGTCGGGCCCCATAAGCAACCTGTCGGCTTCCTCCAGAACCAGTTTCCCGCCGGGGCCGAGTATGGGATTGAGATTTTGGGTGAAGAAATGCACGGAATTTGGATCCATCCCGAAAAAATCATTTTTCTCAAAAAATTTTTTTGTTGCGCAGTCATTATTCGGGCTGGTCATGATAAGCCACGGCATCCGGCAGCGGTAGCGATTCCTTGCTGAAGAGATTTTTTCGGCCAGGAGGTGAAAGAGACTTTTATTTTTTTTCGGGATGATCGGGAACGCTCCCTTCGGTCCGTCAAACCCGAGCCTTGTGCCCTGTCCGCCGGCGACGGTGAGGGCGGCGACTCGGTCGTTTTCGAGTGCGACTTTGCCCTTCTCGGCGACCGCCATAGCTTCATTTGGTTTTTCTTCGGTTTTAGGCAGTCGCTTTACGGGTGCAGGCTCAATTTTTTCAAGCGGTTTCTGGCGCGGAGGATTCCGTAAAACAGCCTGGAGTTCGCTTAATAGTTCCCGGTCGATCCGGAGTAGTTGAGCGGCAAGATTTTTCCTTTCACATCCCTGAAGGCGTTCGAGTGCCTCGATCATGTGGTTTTGTCCCGATTTTTCAAGTTTGGGCCTGAGTTGCTTTTCATTGATTTTGTTCATAAGTCGGCTCCTTATCAGTAACGCATTTTTTCATATACTCCCCAATATCTTAACACCTGCGGGATAAATTTCAAATTACCGGGCCTGCGATTTGACAGGCCCTGCTTTATATGGTAAAGTTAGCGGTAAGATAAATCCCCGAATGCACAGGAAGGTGCCCCTTTACCGAAAGGGCCGGGCGCTTGGGTGCTGTACATTGACAACGAATTGTCGATGTACTAAAAAATTATGCCGTTTGCCGTTTAGGCGTAGCCGTTGTCGTGGTCGTTTTATTAATTTTTTTTTCAAGCGAAGTCTTGAAAAAGAATTAGTTATCTTGTGGATATTTACTAATCGGCTCGTCGGTGAGCCGGTGTTTTAGAAAAAGCGGTTTAGCTTATTGGAGATCAGACGCGATGGACATTCCCACAGTAAAAGCTTTGGCGCGCACGGACGCCGGCAGGCGAAGTTGTCGGAGGCTGCGCCGGTCGGGTCAGGTTCCGGCCATTTTGTATGGACGCGGCAAGCCAAATGTAATGTTGAGTATTGAAGAAAAGGTTCTTGAGGATCTTCTCAACGCTCACGCGCTTGTCTTTAACATCAAGACGGAAGGTGAAAATACGCCCGTTCAGTTGCGTGAAGTGCAGTATGACAGTTTGGGTGATAATATATATCACGCCGATCTCGGGCGGATTTCGCTGACTGAAAAGGTCGAGGTGTCTGTCTCGGTCGAAACAAAGGGCGAGGCGGCCGGTGTGCGCGATGAGGGCGGAGTGCTGGAGCTTGTCAGGCACGAGATTGCGGTGGAGTGTCTGCCCGGCAATATACCGGAGAATATAACTGTCGATGTGTCGGAGCTGGGCGTAGGCGATGATCTTCGCATAGGCGACCTTCAGCTCCCCGAAGGCGTAGATGCCGTGGAAGGTGTGGATTCGGTTGTGGTGACCTGCGTGCCGCCGATGGAAATGGTGACCGAAGAGGACGAAGAGTTGCTTGGAGAGGATGTCATGGCTGAACCCGAGCTGATTGGCCGTGAAGAAGAGGAAGAGGAAGGAGTTGAAGAAACCGAAGCGGAAGAAACGGAGGAGTAGCGTTAAATTTGCCGCCTTCTAAGCTGATAACAGGGCTCGGCAACCCCGGGGAGAAGTATGCACGGACACGCCACAACTGTGGTTGGATTGTGCTCGACGAGGTAGCCCGGGAAGTAGGTCCCTTGTATGAGTCTGAAAAGTGGAGCGGACTTCTTGGCGAAAAGGGCGATTTTGGCCTTTTCAAGCCGCTGACTTATATGAACAGAAGCGGGATCGCTGTTGGGAGGCTTCTGAGGGGGTTGGACTGTACGCCCGCGGACTTGCTGGTTGTTTCAGATGATCTGAATCTCGATCTGGGGCGGATAAGAGTGCGTCCGGGGGGGTCCTCAGGCGGTCACAATGGACTTCAGTCGGTGATCGAAAATCTTGGTACCGAGGAGTTTGCCAGGCTGCGGATAGGCATAGGCCCGGTTCCGGACGGTGTGCCCGGGCGGGCGTTTGTACTCGGTCGTTTTACCCGGGCCGAGGAGAATGTTCTGGAGCGTGTAGTCGCGGCGGCGCGTGATGCGGCGTTGTGCTGGGTCGCGGAGGGAGAGGAAGCTGCGATGGAAAGATTTAACGGGTTTGGCCGGAAGAATATCTGAGAATGGTGTTTTTGAAAAAAGCAATAATGCGTGGAAATTTCGTTTGTTTGTTGTGTGGTTTTACAAAATCGACGGGGAACTGGAATCAATGGACAAAAAACTTTATGAGACGATGGTTCTGGTGGATTCATCCGTAGGGGAGAAAGGTCTGCCCGAGGTGATTCGCCACGTATCGGGACTGATAGGCAGGTTTGAAGGCAGCATTGAACGTATAGAAAAATGGGGCGAGAGAGAGCTTGCGTATCCGATCGAACATGTCAAGTCCGGTATATACATACTTTTTTATTTCCGAGCCGACGCTGCGGTTGTTTCGGAAATACGGCGTCTTCTTCAGATGTCGGAGCAGGTGTTGCGCTTTATCCTGATTAAGGCCGAAGAGATGCCGCCGCCGGGCGAGGTCTTATTCAGCGAAGAGGGTGAGGTCATAGAAGTTCCGGAGGATGAAGAATCCGAAGAAAAAGTTGATGATGCCTCCGAAAAGGCGGATGATGAAGCGGTCGCGGCTAATGAAGACAACTGAGACGCGCTGGAAAATTTGCGGAGGCATGTTTCAGGGTGAAAGTCTGCATCTTTTCTGGTGAGTCCTCAGTAAACCACCTGCCTGCAGCAGGCAGGCAGATAAATACTGATATAGGCACTTAATGTCGCAACATCGACCACAGGCGCCATGTTTTCAGAGCGGAGTCTCTGAAAACGCGTAGTCTTTTAAAGAACGTGAAAAAGGTTTTTAGTGTGATAGTAACGTAGTTTTTGACAGGGAGGCCTGCGATATGGGGAACGTAAATAAGGTGTTTTTGATGGGGAATCTGACCCGCGATCCTGAGCTGCGTCATATTCCGAATGGTACCGCTGTCTGCGATTTGGGATTGGCTATAAATCGTCGTTACAAAAGCGGTGACGGGGAGCAAAAGGAAGAGACGTGTTTTGTGGATATCACTTTCTGGCAGCGCAGGGGGGAAGTGATAAGCGAATACCTCAAAAAGGGGGATCCGATTTTTATTGAAGGCCGTCTACAGCTTGACCAGTGGGAGACTTCCGATGGCAGGCGAAGCAAGCTGAAAGTGATAGGGGAAAATTTTCAGTTTATCGGCGGATCGCGAGGCGGCGATCAGCGCTCCGGTGGCGCTAGCAGCTCGCCTAAGGCGCGCGAGGGCGTCGGCGAACCCGAATCGAAGAAAAATCCCGAAGATATGGGCTATGACGTTTCGGACGACGAAATACCGTTTTAGCGACTAACCGATGAGGATACATTATGAAAGTTTTGCTTAACCGTGATCTGGAGAGCCTGGGTGACCTGGGCGATGTTGTGGATGTGGCTGACGGGTATGCGCGCAATTATTTGTTGCCGCAGGAAATAGCTCTGCCGGTTACTCCGGATAATATGCAGAAACTGGAATCAGCCAGGCGCGCACGCAAGCAGAGGGAAAAAGACGAGGTTCAGCGTATCAGAAATCAGGCAGGGGATCTGGAAGGTTTTCTGTGTGTTGTCGAGCAGCGCGCAACAGATACAGGCCACCTTTTCGGTTCTGTGACTTCCGACATTATAGCCGGGATTCTGGCCGAAAGCGGTTTCGAGGGCATCCGTGCTTCCAGCATTTTGCTTGACAAACCGATTGAAAACGTAGGTGACTATCCGGTTGAAGTCATGCTGTTGCCAGAAATAAAAGTGCATATCACGGTAAGGGTCACCGAGATGGAAGAATAAACGTGCCGGATATGCTTTGTGGGCTGTATAGAACGACGCATGTTGGTTTGTAAGCGTCCAGTGAGCCGGGTTGGGTTTGTGATATTGCTTGCCTCATGTAGCTCGGTCGTCCCCGCCTGCATAAGTGCATTTTTTACTGAAATAGCCTTAAAATCCGAGCTGGGGAGTTGATTATGCCCGCGGAAAACAGCGTTGCGTTGGCCCCTCCACATGATATTCAAGCCGAAATGGGCGTGCTCGGTTCAATGATACTTTCCCCGGACGCAGTCTATCTGGGCAGGGAGAAGTTAAGAGAAAATTCTTTTTACAAACTTTCCCATCAGCAGATATTCGACTCCTTACTTCACGTCTCCGACGAGAACAGTGCGGCGGATATTATACTCCTTCGTAACGAACTAAAAAAGCGCGGCAAATTGGAGAAGATAGGCGGGGCGACGTATTTGCGAGAACTTGTCGATGCCGTGCCGACAAGTGCGAATGTGGAGTATTACATAAACATAGTCCGCGAATATGCTATCAAGCGCCAGTTGAGTCAGACGTGTGCCGCGATACAGAAGGCGGCTTACCAGGACGGGCATGACGTGGAGGACCTGCTCGACAGGGCTGAGACCGAAGTCCTGAGCGTCCGTCACATGAAGGACAGCAGCAGGATAAGGCACATGGATACGGTTTTGCAAGGGGTCCTTGAACGCCTTGACACCCTCCACCAAAACCCGGGTCAACTTACCGGTATTTCTTATGGGTTCACTGATCTTAACAAACTTACAAACGGGCTTCATAAGGGAGAGTTTGGTGTAATTGCAGCACGCCCCAGTGTTGGAAAAACAACGTTCGCATTAAATCTGCTGCAGCACGTGTGCTACGTTGAACGCCGGCCGGCCGTGCTTTATTCGCTCGAGATGGGCGCAGAACAGATAGTAAGCAACCTGTTGTGCATCCATAACAGGCTGGACACTCAGGATTTCCGGCGAGGTACTCTGAGTGATGCACAATGGGGAAGTCTGGAGCAATCAATTGACGATTTTGCCGGTCTTCCGCTCTACATTGACGACTCCCCAGCTTTGCGGATCGGCGACCTCAGGGCCAGGGCGCGTCGTATGTGTCAGCAAAATAACATAGAACTTATAGTGGTTGATTACTTGCAGCTTCTGCGAGCCCCTAAATCACGAGAAAACCGTGCTGTTGAGGTTGCCGAAATAAGCGCGGGTCTCAAAGCGCTTGCCAGAGAGCTGGATGTGCCGGTTCTGGCCGTTGCACAGCTCAACCGTTCGGTGGAGAAAGAGGAGCGCAAGCCGCGTATGAGCGATCTCAGAGAAAGTGGAGCGATCGAGCAGGATGCCGACATTATCATGCTCCTGCACAGGCCCAAAAACGAGGACGACAGCTCGGGGTACGGCCATGGAGACTATGGCGGGGAAGTGGGGGGGGGCGATACGGATGATATCCCTGCATCTCAGGCTGACATGATCGTGGCCAAGCAGCGAAACGGCCCTACGGGAGTATGCCACATGAATTTTTGGCGGCGTTTTCTCCGGTTTGAGGCGCGGGCTACAGGCGTTCCCGGATAAGAGTTTCAAAGGGACGACTCAAACGGTGGATTTTAGTATAGTGAATTTTGAGTTAATAATAAAAAAATTATCCCGGTTTTTTGATATTGAGATTTTTAAAAACAAATTCTAATCCCGTTTGTTTGTTAAAGCTAACCTTCTTATGCGTCTTTTTTGCCGGTTTTTCTTACGCAGAGACCGGTGACTTTGCGGAAACGGTGGCGGATGTTCGGGTGCGGGGAAATGTTGTTGTGCCCGAAACGGAGGTTCTCAAGCGTCTTGACCTTCGGCCCGGCATGGATATATCGCTTAACGAACTGACCCGCAGGGTGGAAGAAGTCACAGAATGGGCCGGATTCGGCGAACTCAGCTACGGTTCGGTGCGCCGGGCGGACGGATTGCATGTTACTGTTTTTCTGCAGGAAGATGTCAGGCTCGACAGTATTGAATTGCGAGGCAATCGCCGGATTGAAGATCGAAGGCTGATCTCCATAATGCCGCTGGAAACCGGTATAAAACTGGACGCGGAATATATCGAAACTGCAAGGCGCAGCATACTGAATTTATACCACGAGGAGGGATACACCCTCACGTCTGTTGAAATGGCTGGTAAGTTTCATGAAGACGGTTCTTTTACACTGGTGCTCGGCATTTCAGAAGGCAGTAAATTGAGAGTGAGGCGCATAAATTTTGCAGGCAATGATACCTTTTCTCGAAACAGACTCAGACGGATCATGGATACCCATGTTTTCCTGCCTCTGCCCTTCATAAAACGCGGGCTGTTCGATCCGGACGTGTTTTACGAGGATCTTGCAAACATAGAAAAAGCATATTATACAAGGGGCTATCTCGATGCAAAAGCCGGGGGGTACTGGACATATACGGATGGTTTTGACGGATATGAATTGAATGTGGTAATTTACGAGGGCCCGCGTTACAAGGTTGCGGATATAGAAGTTGACGGCAACAGGCTGTTCCTCAAGGATGAGTTGCTTCGCGAGATCGAGCTCAGTTCCGGAATGACTTACACCCCCGGAAAGCCCGCGGAAATTGAGCGTAAAATAACACGGCTGTACGCTTCCCAGGGCCTTGTTGATGTCAGCGTTGAGAAAAACAATCTTGAGGTCGAGCCTGTCTTTCGCCCCGAAGATGGCGTTGTGGACATTAGGATCAGCATAACGGAGACGGATCCGGTTTACGTGGGCAGAATAAGAGTCGAGGGTCTTACCAAAACGAATGAGCTGGTTGTGCTGCGTCACCTGAGGTTTGAACCGGGCGACCGGATCGATATAGAAGAGTTTCATGCGAGTGAGAGGACTCTGAGAGACACCGGCTATTTCGACATGACCCGCCCCGATGCGGTCGATATTTCACTTGCGCCAGGTGAAGAGCGGTTCCGGGACGTGATTGTGCGTGTGCGGGAAGGCCCTACGGGGAATCTGATGCTTGGGGGGGGAGTAAGTTCAGATGCGGGTTTTATGGCCAGCCTTTCTGTAACTGAAAGGAATTTTGATATAAGCAATGTCCCGCGCAGCTGGAGAGCTTTCCGTGAAGGCGCTCCTTTCAGGGGCGGCGGACAGGAGCTTTCCTTTATGTTGAATGTGGGTTCTGAAAGGAGCGATTTTGAGATATCGTTCCGTGAACCGCGCATAGCACATACCGATTACAGTTATGGCGCCAGAGCGTTTTCCAGGCTGAACCGCTGGGAGTTTTTTGATGTTATCAGGGCCGGAGCGGGGATGTCATTGGGCAGACGCCTGGGCCGGCATGTATATCAGGAAGCGGAACTGGGCCTGGAGCACGTTCATGTCAGTGGCATGTCCGACCGCGCTCCCAAAGAGATAGCGCGCGATGACGGCACGTATCTAAAACCCTATCTTGACCTTTCACTCCGGCGTGACACCCGCGACAGCCGGATGTTTCCAACAACGGGGTATGTAGCCCGGCTCGGGACGGAATTTACGATGCTTGACATCCAAACAGCCAAACTTACCGGCGGAGTCACCCGGTATTGGACTGCCTACGAGCAGAAAAATACCAGGAGACAGGTTTTCATGCTCAGAGGCGAGGCGGGGATCATGGGCACCTACGGCACAAAGACCAGGATTCCGGTGTTTGAACGCTACTATGCCGGTGGGATGGGATCGATACGCGGATTTGAATGGTGGGGCGTGTCTCCGGTCGAAGAAGAGCAGCAGGAACAGGTGGGCGGGAGGTCAAAATTGACAGGAACCGCAGAATATACGATTCCGCTTTTTACCGACCATTTTCGCGTGGCATTCTTTGCCGATGCCGGTTACGTTGAAGAGCGCGCCAGGGACGTTTTCGCCGGCTGGGATAAACTCAGGGTCTCAACAGGGGCCGGAATAAGGTGGTTCCTGCCGGCGTTGGGCGGCATACCGATCACGCTTGATTTTGCAGTTCCACTTGAAAAGGAGGATTACGATGTGACCAGAAGTCTGCATTTTCATATGGGACTGGGGCATGCCTTTTAGGCGCTTAACGTGCTGACATCGACAAAGAATTGTCGATGTGCGAAAAAGACAAATATCCAATATCCAATGATCAATATCCAATGTCCAATGTCCAAGGAACGACCGAAGTAAGCGCCGAAAGCGCGATATGTTATAGCCTGTGGCGGGGCGCAGGCCCTTAGCGGGGCTGAAGCAAGCCATATGGCAGAGAGACGAAACGCTTTTGATTTGTCGCTTCAATCAGTCCGTGGCCACCACCGGCGCAGGGTCGCCTGAGGGTGGTTATTGGGCGTGGCGCACGTAGTGGTAAATCACAGGCTCAACCAACGCAGGGTCGGTTTTTGTCGAGGATGAAGAACTGTGGTATAATTGCCCTGAAACTCAATTTAAGGAGATAAAAAATGAAGGCAAAAATACTTGTAATGATGATAGCAGGCTCTTTTTTGTTCGCCGGAATGCTGATTCAAACCGGCCCCGCTTTTGCAAACCCGGGTAAAACGGGCGAGGGCGATATAACTCTCAATATTGCCGTGGTTAACATGCGGACGGTACTACAAAATATACCGGAATGGGAACAGTTTCATCGCCGACATCAGGCAAAACGCGAGCAGGCCGAAGAGATCATTAAAAACTATGAAAACAGATTATCGGTGCTCGAAATGGAATATGAAAATTTGCCTCCCGGATCACCGGAAGCAGAAGAGAAAAGGGAGGAATTCGAGTCTCTGCTGCGGGAATATCATCAGAACCAGCAGGAACTTTCCGGCACCATACAGTCGCATTGGGTCGAAGGTTTCAGGAAGTTTTTTGTAGAACTCAACGACGTGGTATCCGAATATGCACGCGATAACGAGATAGACCTTGTGCTTAAAAAACAACAGGTTGACCTGAGCGAAGCAACCCCTCAGGAGCTTGAAACTTATGAGGCTTCGGATGTGCTTTATGCCGCCCCGCAGCTGGACATATCGGAAGATATTATCACTCTGCTGACCGAGCGTTATGCTGATTCCGATTAAAACAGGATTTTGAACATGGCCAGGAAGGAACAAACAATCGCCCGGTCGGTGGAACTTTCCGGAAAAGGTCTTTTTTCCGGTCAGGAAAGCTGTGTGCGAATATTTCCTGCAGAGCCTTCTACTGGGATTTTGTTCAGTCGCGTAGATTTGCCCGATTCACCGGTTATACCGGCCGAAACCGGCTTTATAGGAGAGGGATTTAATTGCACGGCACTGCGCCACAACGACATTGAAGTGCTGAGTGTGGAGCATGTTCTGAGTTCATGCATGGCTCTCGATGTGGATAATGCATTGATAGAAGTGAACTGCAGCGAGATGCCCGCCGCCGGCGGGTGTGCTCTTCCTTATGCCGAATTGCTTTTGGAAGCGGGGGTTGAGGAACAGGGCGCCGATAAAAAAGTCTTTCGTCTTTCCAATCCGGTGGCCGTATCACAGGGGAGAGCGAGCATCGTAGGAGCGCCCGGCGATGAAGAGGAATCAGCGGACGGCTCCGAAGACGGCGAACTGCTGCTGAACTACATACTCGATTTTGGAGAAAAGGAAGGTCTCGAATCCCAGGTGGCCACTTTTCCGATAAACGCGGAGACGTTTATCAGGGAACTTGCGCCGGCACGAACATGGTCGCTGGAAGATGCTTACGAAGAGTTCAAAAAGCGCCAGCTGGGAGGAGGCGTGACCGATGAGAACGCCCTGGTGCTGTTTGATGACGGCTCGGTGCGTCATCCTTTAAGCAGAAAAAAGGCCAGGATGCGCTTTCCGAACGAATTTGCCAGACACAAACTCGTGGATCTGCTGGGCGACCTTGCGCTGACAGGCATGGATATAAGCGGAAATATAACCGCTGTTCGCAGTGGACATAAGCTGAACGCGATGTTCGCCGCCCGAATACGGCAAATGATTGAACGGGAAAAGGGGCCTGAAGACTATCTTGATATTCGGGAAATACGTAAAATTTTGCCGCACCGGTATCCTTTCTTGATGATTGACAGGATATTGAGCATGAAAGACGAAAACAGGGTGACCGGGGTCAAGAATGTATCTATAAATGAGCATTTTTTCCAGGGGCATTATCCGGACTATCCGGTAATGCCGGGGGTGCTTCAGCTTGAAGCGCTTGCACAGGTATCCGGAGTGCTTTTGTTGAAAAAGCTTGAACATGCGGGCAAGGTAGCTTTCATGGTGTCAATGGACGAAGTAAAACTGCGCAAACCGGTGCAGCCGGGCGATCAGCTGCTGCTGGAGGCGGAGGTCATACGCGTTCGGTCCCGCAGCGCACACGTTAAAGCCACAGGACGTGTCGATGGTCGTGTAGCTTGCGAGGCTGAGATAAAATTCATGCTTGTGGATCGCGAGGTTCTGTAATGAATATACATCCTTCTGCAATCCTGGAGCCGGGCGCGGAACTGGGCGAGAATGTAGATGTGGCGGCCTATGCGTATATAGGAGAGAATGTTCGACTGGGGCGTAACTGCAGCGTAGGGCATGGTTGCTATATCACAGGCCATGTAGAAGCAGGCGAAAATAACATTTTTTATCCGTATTGTGCCATCGGCACGGCTCCGCAGGACCTGAAGTATCACGGTGAAGGCACCCCTTTGACTATGGGAAACGACAACGTATTTCGGGAATATGTAACGGTAAACCGTGGCACCAGGACCGGCCGGGGCCTTACCAGTATAGGCGATCGTAACATTTTTATGATCTCCAGTCATTTGGGCCACGATTGCGAAGTGGAAGACGACGTTATTCTGATCAATTCAGTTCTTGTAGGTGGCCATTGCAGGCTGGAGAGCGGGTGTAAATTGATGGGGGGGGCGGCCGTCAATCCGTTTGTATCGGTGGGCAAACTCTCTTTCGTGGGCGGTTTGAGCAGAATTACGAAAGACGTGCCGCCTTTTATGATAGTGGAGGGGAATCCGGCAAAAGTGCGTGGTGTGAACGAAATTGGACTGGCGAGGGCCGGATATGAAAAAGAGGTCGTTAAAAAACTGGACGCCGCTTACAGGCGGATCTACAGGACAAAAAAACTCAACCGAAGCGAGATATTCGAGGAACTTTACAATGACTCGGAAGTGTCCGACGAGGCGGTTTACCTCGTAAATTTTCTCCGGCGTTCTCTCAAAGGACGGCACGGCCGATATCTTGAATCTGCGCAGTAATCGACAAAAGTAAGTCCTCAGTGAACCACGTCTCATTTTGCTTGTACGGGCACTTAAACCTCCGTTTGCCGTTGCCGGGAAAATTTACGAGGTAAACCGCCT
>PWZK01000084.1 GCA_003567495.1 Candidatus Brocadiaceae bacterium | reverse complement strand
GAAAAGTTATTCGGCTGAGCGACAACTCAGGATCATAAATCTCACAAGTCCAGCCGGGTTTTTTTTCCAAGTATATCGAATGTGAGAAGTTCTTATTGGCCGGTTGCATGTTGGACCAGTTCTATTTGCCCCTTTATTTGACAATATTACCGACTTTTTATACAACATATAAGACAGTTGCATATCAGGCACTTTTATATTGGGGCGCTGCATATGGTCAATAATTACCTGAGTAAAGATTATTGGAACGGTTTGATTAAGGTGGGGCTTTCGAGGCTGTTTATTTTGCGCGTGCTTTACGTAGCTCCGCTGCACGGATACGGGATATGCCGGAGGATTTCCGAGATAACCAGCGGATGCTGCGCACCTACCGAGAGTGCCCTCTATCCGGTACTTCATGAATTTGAAAAGCATGGATACGTATCATGCTGGAAGGATACAGTAGGCGGTAGGAATCGCAAAGTTTATGCACTCACAGAGAAAGGAAAAAGAGCATACCACACCGGCCTAAAGGCATGGGAGGAGACGGCCGGAGCACTTATCACCGCCAAAGAAGAATTATCATCACAGGCAGAGACTTGCGAGGCTTGAGAGCGAATTTTTTGCCACTTTCCGTTTCTTAGTATCTGCATTAATAAATGATGAAACTTTTAGGCTGGTTAAAAAACATGGTTAAAAATAAGAAAAAAACAAACCAGAACGGATGTTGTGATTTAAATATCCCGCCCGCAGAGAAGAAAAAAATAGAGGGGGGAAATCAAGGCTGTTGCGAGTCTAGGGCAACTCCAAAGGAAGAAGACGAAAGGGGGAAAAAAGTTGATGAGGTGTCTACCCCTGTGGGCAGGGTCCCAGTGGTAGCTACCAGTCTCAATTGGGCCGATCATTTGGGAGCGCTCAAAGTCAGAGTTGGATTGGGACGGATGAGCTATGAGGTCAAACCTGGGCTGTACGGCGTAGGGGCGCCGACCGCTGATTCTCCCGTCTTTGTTTCTGCCAACTATAAATTGTCTTTCGACCATCTGCGTCGTGAGCTGGAAGGTGTAGATGGCTGGATAATGGTCATTGATACCAAGGGAATTAATGTCTGGGGCGCAGCGGGTAAGGGAACCTTCGGCACCGAAGAAATCCTCCAACGGATAGAACTTACCCGGCTCTCTGAAATAGTCAGCCACCGGCGGATTATTGTTCCCCAGCTCGGAGCTCCCGGGGTCAACGCCCAGGAGGTGAAACGTCGCAGTTCTTTCCGCGTGGTTTATGGGCCGGTGTATGCTCGGGCTATTTCGGAATTCCTGAATGCCGGAATGAAGTGCTCTTCGGATATGAGACAGGTCCGTTTCAACTTTATTGACCGTCTGACGCTGATTCCTTTAGAACTCCTCCAGTGGGGACGATATGCCTTCTTTATTGCGGTGGTTCTCTTTCTTTTGACCGGCCTGAGCCAAAACGGCTATGCCTTCCCCGGACTAGCGGGGGGAAGGACGGTAATGCTGTTTTCCCTTGCTTTTCTCACTGGCGGTGTCCTTGTTCCGGCATTTCTGCCGTGGCTTCCGGGACGAGCCCTTTCGTGGAAAGGGATGGTCGTAGGATTGCTACTGGCGATTGTACTTGTTATTATGGGATGGATACCATCTGCCGGGAAGGCCGGATTGCTAGAGACGGTGGCCTGGATGCTGTTGATGCCAGCAATCGGCGCGTTTTTGGCAATGAATTTCACCGGTGTAACTACCTACACATCGCTTTCCGGTGTCAAGAAAGAAATGCGTTTTGCTATACCGGCACAGATCACGGCCGCAGTGCTCGGTTTCGCTCTGTGGATGATAGCAAGGTTTTTATAGAAAAGGAGGAAAGAAATGCTCAGATACCTAAAAAATGTTGTAACCCTGCGACTCGATGCCGAGGCCTGCAACGGTTGCGGCATGTGCGCCATAGTTTGTCCCCATAGCGTATTCAAAATAGAAGATCGCAAGGCGATTATTGCTGACCGGGATGCCTGCATCGAGTGTGGTGCCTGTGTTATTAACTGCCCGACAAACGCTGTCCGGGTTCGGACCGGTGTGGGTTGCGCCACGGGAGTTCTCCTGAGTAGTATCGGAAAAGAGAACGAGTGTTGCACCAGCGACTGCGGCGTATCTCCGGCAGAAAGCGAACCAGCTCAGATTGGCTGCTGCGGTTCTCAAACTGAAAAGACCGATGGAGACACGCCCTCTTGCAGTAGATAATCTCATGTTTTGATACATCGTGTCAGGAAACGATGTGAATGAGTTTTTGGGGCTGATGAAGTAGAAAATGTACCGTCAGGATCTCTCTTCGGGCATGTCCGGCGGTCCGGTGGGGCGCAGATCTTCACCGTTGTCCCACTCAAAGACCGGCTTGCAGCCCGGCCGGTTCAGCACCTCTTCTATTTTCGGCTTGAGACGTTCCTTCAGATATTCCAGGGCGCTCTCGCCGTCCTCATCCAGAACGGCCTGTTCCACCCACTGAATAACCGTCCGTTGCCGTCGTTTTTGCCGTTCGCCGTTGTCGTAACCGAGACCCCAGAACCCAGAACCGAGAACCCTTACCGGAACTCAATTCACGCCGAGCCCTTCACATATCTCCAGCAGAGGTTCCTTCATATTCCCGTATTCGCCCTCGAAAACGGGCTTGCAGTCCCTCACGTCCATCGTGCCCCCGTGTACCTTAACGGCAAAGGCCAGGCAGGCGTTTGTATATCTCCAATGCCGGCGGCCTTGCGCGCTGTTCGTAGCTCGGTTCTATCTCCCCGCGCCGGGCCCATACCCCGTTGGCAAACTGCCGCAGTTCCTCCAGCACGCGCCAGGCATCGATGATTTCATCGGCCTTCGCCACGCTGATGCGGCGCGGGTAAACGGATATCATCCGGTATTCGTCCATATAAGAAAACGTAGGGCCGTCGTGGTTGTATGAGGCCGCTCTCATCTCGGCGTTCATGTAGGGCAACGCTCCGGTGAGGTCGCCGGATAGGTGCACCACCAGGCGGATCCTGTCCGGGTCGGCCACGCAGG
>PWZK01000282.1 GCA_003567495.1 Candidatus Brocadiaceae bacterium | reverse complement strand
TTTCTCTATGATCCTCTTTCGAAATTTCTCAATTTGATACATCATTATAACGGGGTCGCAAAATTTTTTCCAAATACTTCTTCTGAATTTTTCATTTTCCACGACATAGCGCTCGAGCTTATACCACAGCCCGCTAAAAGATCTTTTGGTATGATAACATATTCTAACGTTTTATTCTCATTTTTCTTAGGCGTGAGTAAGTTTGCATTTTCGGCGTGCTTTTCAGTAAACTACTGAGAGATTTGAAAGATTATATATTTTTTTGCTGTTAAGAGTTCTGTTTCATAATCGTATGACTCGATTCTTATCTCCTGGAACGCCGACTTTCCCGGATTGTCCGTTTGGAAGCTTATTTATGAGACAGAGCACTAACCGCATATCGTTTAACCGTAATAAATGGTGAGGATCCATTGCATAATGAAATCCATCGCTTTCATCGACCTGGAAGTTCAGCCGGAAAATGGAACGATCCTGGATATCGGTGCCACCACTGAGAGTAAAAGCATTTTCCACCGCAACTCATTGCCTGAATTTTTTGCGTTTCTAAGCGGTAAAAATTTTTTATGCGGGCATAATATAATCAGACATGATTTGAAATATTTGCGTCCGCATCTGAAAAAAGCACAGCCCCATCCACAACACGTAATCGACACCCTTTACCTCTCCGCCTTTCTCTTTCCACGAAAGCCTTACCATAGGCTGGTTAAGGATGATAAACTTCAAACCGGAGAACTGAACAATCCTTTAACCGATGCAATAAAAAGTAAAGAACTCTTTTTCGATGAACTCAATGCTTTCCAATCACTGGCAGGCCCTTTGAAAAACATCTTTTTCCATCTTTTGGGCGACCATGAAGAATTCGGCGGCTTTTTCCAATACCTGGGCTACAGACGACGCGCACAGAACCCGGCTGAACTTATAAAAAGTCATTTCGAGTCGCAGATCTGCGAAAATGCCGATCTCGAGGATATTGTAAAACGATATCCATTGGAGCTTGCATACGCCCTCGCCTTAATTAACGTAAATGATCGCTTTTCAATAACTCCCCCCTGGATCCTTAAGAATTATCCCGCCATGGAGCTTGCAGTGGATATTTTACGAAATCGCCATTGTCTTACCGGCTGTCCCTACTGCGATAAAAAACTTGATGTTCACCGTGCACTAAAGAGATATTTCGGGTTCGATTCTTTTAAGACTTTCGGTGGAGAACCTTTACAGGAAAAAGCCATAAAGGCGGCCATTAATAACAAAACCCTCCTCTCGATCTTCCCCACCGGCGGCGGAAAATCCCTTGCGTTCCAGGTGCCGGCCCTTATGAGCGGAGAAAATGTCAAAGGGCTGACCGTTGTTATATCGCCACTGCAGTCTTTGATGAAGGACCAGGTAGATAATCTGGAAAAGTCGGGTATAACAACGGAGGCGGTTACAATAAACGGCCTTCTGGACCCGATAGAGCGCTCGCAGTCCGTAAAGAGGGTCCGGGACGGTTCGGCCTCCATTTTATATATTTCCCCGGAGTCACTGAGGTCAAAGACCACAGAGCGCCTGCTTTATGACCGGAAGATAGTCAGATTTGTGATAGATGAAGCCCATTGTTTTTCCGCATGGGGACAGGATTTTCGCGTGGATTATCTTTATATCGGTGACTTCATCAAGTCATTACAAGAACGCAAAAACCTCCCGGAAAGGATCCCGGTGTCATGTTTTACAGCGACCGCCAAACCACAGGTAATAGACGACATCCAATCATATTTCCGGGAAAAATTAGACCTTGAGATGGAGGTTTTTAAATCCAGCGTTAGCCGGGAAAACCTTGTTTATAAAGTTTTTGAAAAGAAAAGCCAAGAAGAAAAATACAATACTCTCAGGCAACTCATACAGGGCACGGAATGTCCATCCATTGTTTATGTTTCCCGGACACAAACAGCTGATGATCTGGCCGTAAGGTTATCCCGGGACGGTTTTCCCGCAAAGCCGTATCACGGGCAGATGGATACGGAAGAAAAAGCTGCAAATCAGGATGCTTTTATCGCCGGCGAGGTGCCGACAATAGTCGCAACTTCCGCATTCGGAATGGGTGTTGATAAAAAGGATGTAGGCCTTGTGGTGCATTATGAAATAACTGACTCCCTGGAGAATTACGTGCAGGAAGCGGGAAGGGCCGGACGAGATGAAAATATCCGGGCCGATTGCTGCATATTATATTGTGAAGATGATTTGGACAAGCATTTCAGCTTGTTAAATCAGACTAAACTAAACATAAAAGAAATTCAGCAAGTATGGAGCGCTATAAAAGATATCACACGAACCCGTATGACGGTTTCCCAATCCGCTCTGGAAATAGCGAGAAAAGCCGGATGGGATGAAGGAATCAAAGATATAGAAACACAGGTAAAAACGGCCGTCCAGGCCCTGGAGCAGTCGGGTTACATCAGGCGCAAGCAAAATTCTCCAAGGGTCTTTGCGGATAGCATCTGCTGTCAGAACGCACACGAGGCCATAGAGAAAATCAAAAAATCCCGGATTTTCCAGGAGGATGAAAAAAAAGACGCCAAGCGAATTATGATCAGGCTTTTCTCTGCCCGGAGCCTGAGCAGGGGAAAAGATAATGAAGGCGAGTCCCGGGTGGACTGGCTTTCCGACCTCCTGGGGATTGAAAAACAGAAAGCAATCCGTATTATTAACCTGCTGCGAGAGGTGGGTATCCTGGCCGATGAAAAAGATCTGGCGGTCCATATTAAAACGAGCGAAAGCGGAAACCGTTCCCTGCGGATTTTCGAGACGTTTCAAAAAATAGAAAAATTTTTCGCTTCAGCGATAAATGAGCAAGCAGCCACCTATAACCTCAAGGAATTAAACGAAAAGGCTGAAGAAGAGGGATGCACGAACGTAACTCCGGAGAAGCTGCGAACAATACTAAACTACTGGAAAGTAACAAAACTGGTAAAGCATGAGTTTACCGGACACGCCAAACATCATGTCCGGCTGGTATCCACGACGACTAAGGAAAAATTTCTGGATCGA
>PWZK01000114.1 GCA_003567495.1 Candidatus Brocadiaceae bacterium | reverse complement strand
GTCGGGTCGGTCTCCGGCAGGCCCCTGTAGCTGTCCTGATACCAGTCCGCACACCATTCCCACACGTTCCCGTGCATGTCATACAGCCCCCATGCATTGGGTGTTTTTTGTCCCACCGGGTGCGTCCGGCTGCTGCTGTTGCCCGAGTGCCACGCATAATCGCCCAGCCTTCCCGCATCATCGCCGAAATAATAGGCGGTTGTTGTCCCGGCCCGCGCGGCATACTCCCACTCCGCCTCCGTCGGCAGTCGATAGTTTCTCTCTTCTCCCTCACTGAGTTTTTCCAGAAACTCCGCGGCATCGTTCCATGAGACTCTTTCAACGGATCGGTCGCCGCCCTTGAAATGGCTGGGGTTCCCGCCCGTCACGGCCAGATACTGCGCCTGGGTCACCGGATACCGTCCCATCCAGAAACCCCGGCTGATCGTCACGCTCCTCCGCGGGCCTTCATCGGAGAATCGTCCTGATTCCGTTTCCGGGCTGCCCATCATGAAACGGCCGGGTGGTATATAGACCAGCTCCATCCCTATCGAATTCGTGATGACCTGCCCTTCCGAAGGGTTGGTAGGGATGCGATCCGGTGTGCGGGTGCGGGCGGGGCTGACGCGGAGGGATGCGACGGCCCCCAAGCCCACAACCGCTATCAGAGCGCCGAGAGCCAGTAATGGAACGCCGATTAATTTGACGTTTTTTCTGAATTTTTTCCGGCGTCTGACGCGACTCTGAACCTCGTTCTCTTCCCGCAGCCTTTGCTGTATCCGGCTATCCCACGGATATTTGCGCGATAAACCTTCCAGCGCCGCGACCGCGGTCGCCGGGTCCGCATAATCGGCGTTGCGGAACTCATCCCAATCCGCGGCATGTTCCCGCTCGATCTCACGGGCTTTTTGCCGGACGCTCAGCGCTCCGGGATGTTTTTTGAGGCAACTGTCGCCATCGTCGAACCTGCTCAGCACATCCGAAAAGTTACGTTCTTCCAGCGCGCGGCGGGATTCCGACAGGAAACTCTCGATCCTGTCCCTGATTCCTTTGAACCGGGTCATTTCCTGTTCGAGTCTCTGATCGTCCGGGAATTGGTTCAACCCCGATTCCAGCAATTCAATGGCTTCATCCGTTGAAAGCTGTTCTTTGTTGACACTGAATTCTTGCCAGAAGGCCTGGAGGGCCGCCAGATTCAGCCCGCACCCACCGCAGAACTCTATATCCCGCCGGTTCTCCCTTTCGCACTTTGGACACCTCACAAAAAGCTCCGACAAGTCCTGCCCACATTTCTGGCAGAACTTCACGTCCATCGGGTTGGTCTGCCCGCAGGATGGGCAGCCCATATCTGAGGTTGTTGCTCTTCCAGCTACAGTGGCGGTATCTGAACAATCCCGCAGCGCCTCAATCAATTCGGATGCCGAGATATAGCGTTTGTCCGGATGCTCTTCCAGGCACTTCCCGACCACGCTCCGAAGCCCTTCATCGTTCACGCGGTCAAGCCGGATCGAACGCGGCGGGCTGCCAGTTACCAGCGCATAAAGCGTAGCGCCCAGAGAATAGATATCGCTGCGCTCGTCCACGCTCTGCCCGCTGATCATCTGCTCCGGCGAGGCGTAGTACATCGTGCCCATCTGCGAACCGACCATCGTCATCTGCACCTCCGCCTCGCTCTCGTGCGCCAGGCCGAAATCTCCCAGCTTCGGGGTCCCTTTCTCCGACAGCAGGATGTTCCCCGGCTTGATATCGCGGTGGATGATCCCCTTCTCATGCGCCGCCGAGAGTGCGCCGGCAAGCTGGACTCCGATCTCGCGCACTTTATCGGGTTCCATCGCGCCTTCACTGTCCATCTTATCCTGCAGACTGCCGCCGGGCACGTATTCCATCACGATCCACAGGTCGCGCCCGTCCTCCAGCACGTCATAGACCTGCACGATGTTGAAGTGGCTAAGCGACGCCACCACCTTCGCCTCGCGCCAGAAACGCTCAATGGCCTTCTGATTCTCGGCACTCTCCGCACGCAGGCACTTCAGCGCCACAATACGCCCGAGCTTGCGGTCACGTGCCCTGTGCACCGAACCCATTCCTCCGCTACCCAGTTCGCCCTGCATCTCGAAGCGGTTGGAGATAGAGGACGTGCTGCCGGAGTCACCGCCGGAGCCGCCCACGATCGTCTGCATCTCGTCGGGTAAGGAGCCGTCTTCTGAGAGTTCGGCGCCCTGGATGGTCTGCATGTCGGAGGGGTTATCGGATTCATCAGGTATGGGGGCCGAACTTCGGAGATTTGCACCGCATTCGGTGCAATATTTGGCGTCATCTGCATGTTCTTTTTGGCATTTTGGGCAGTGCATTTATTTTCCCTGCATGTTTGTATTCAGTTAGATTAGTAATCATGAAAAACCTGACTTCCATCTAAGCTCTTTGCTTTTTTAATAAACCTCAACCGTAATTTTTTTGCTATCCAACGCGAAATAAAAACAACGAATAAAATGGGAAGAAATAAAAGAAAAAAACCGATTATGAGAAAAACAATTTCTTCTTCAGGAAGATCTTCTGAAAGTGCAAAACCTACCGCACCAGGAACAAGGATCAAAAGAGACATCAATGAATGTCTGCTAATCATCGCAGAGACGAAGGACAAGAAAAAAGGCACACCCACAAAAAAAACAATTGCCCATTCTTCGTCCGGCCAATCACCAATCAAATAAAGCATTCTGGAAAGAACTAATGCTAACGCAAAACAAATAACTCCTCTTTTTAAGCTTATAACATTTAAAAAAGTTTCTTCTTTTTTTCTAACGTTAGATATCAATCTTTTGTCCCACGGATAACGACTCAAAAATAGGTAAAGAGCTTTTATGGCCTTACTTGTTTTTTTGTAACCTCGTTTTTCATACTCATCCCAGTCCGCCTCATGCTGTTGTTTTATTTGTTCCGCCTGTTTTCTTAGTTCCTGGGCAGTAGTGTTCTTTTTTAGAAAATGATCGCCTTCTGCCCATTTTTTTAGCACTTTGGGATAGTTACGTTTCATGAGGGCTTTTCCCGATT
>PWZK01000060.1 GCA_003567495.1 Candidatus Brocadiaceae bacterium | reverse complement strand
GAACCGAAAAGAAAAATTTATCATAAGGCGGCGCCCGCTTTCCCGGGCCGCCGATTCCATCTCTAAGGCCTCTTGAGTATTCATCGCCATTGGTTTTTCACACAGCACATGGCAACCCGCCTTCAGCGCAGCAACCGTAATTGTCTTGTGGTATTTATTGGGCGTTGCAATACTTATGATGTCCAATTCAAGTTTTCCAGCGGCTTCGATCAACTCCTCGCCGGCAGTGAAACGCTTCTTGATATCATGCTCGTCTCCGACCAGATCCAGCCTGTTTTTGTTAATATCCGCGACAGCCACTACCCTGGCGCCGGGATGTTTCTGATAATTCTTAATGTGTGATCTACCCATCCCCAGTCCAATTACGCCAATTTTGAGCACTTTCAAGACGCTTTCCTCCAACGTTATAGTTCTTTTGTGCCTCAATGCAGAAAAATCCCAGCTATTCTACCAGAGTTTTCAGATCCTCGCAAACAGAAAAAAATAACCCGTTTTCCCGCGCGTTTCCAGCCTGCCTGCTGCAGGCAGGTAAACCGTCTTTTACGGAGCTCAGATACACACTGTGAAATCAGGGCCACCCTGAAAACTCTATTAAACATTTTATCCGCCATGCTTTTATATTTATTTTTGTCGTTGGTTTATGAAATACACGGGCTAAAGCCATAGGAAACCGATGCCCGGACAGCGTAGCCCTGTAGGGGCGACATAATGATCTAGATGCTCCCGGCGCGCCTTTTTCTCCACGGCTATACCGTCCCTTCAGGACTCATTTATTGCGCGTGTTACCTGCCCTGTGGCTTCGCTTCGGCCCCATTCGGGGCCTTCACTCCGCCACAGGCTATAACATATTGCGCTTCCAGCGCTTACTTCGGTAGGCGTTTAATGTCCTGACATCAACAACAAACTGTCGATGTACTAAAAAATGATGTCGTTTGCCGTTTAGTAGTAGCCGTTGTAGTTGTCGTTTTATTAATTCTTTTTCAAGCTCCGTCTTGAAAAAGAATTAGACGGTTATTCTATATTTGCGTACAAGATGGTGGGGGCAATATGACTGTTTGGCTCTGCGCAGGCCGGGAAGCCCAAGGTCCTGTTCGCGATTAATCCATTTGTAACCGGACGCAGCATTGCGAACAAACTCGCGATTAATATACTGATAGCCACCGGGAACATCAGGACTTGCCTTCTCGACTCTTATGACAAAAGTGTCGTCGTTTAAAGCCCCGCCAAGGGCAAAGGCGAGGACTTGTCCTCTTTCGGTTACAGCTCCGCCCCGAAGTTTCAGCCAATCAAAATTCTCCAGCATTCGAACGCAGATATCCACCTCTTTTTGGAGGCCGGGCAGATGTTTTTTGGGGTGTTCCTCCAGCCAGCAACGCGAAAAATCAATGCATTCGGCTGCTAGTGCACCGTCAAGGGGCCTGTATTTTGCATCCGGACGGCTGCTTTGGAATTGTTTGATATGATTTCTTTTCGAGTGAAATGGCCGGCCGGGAAGGTTGTGAAGTTGCGATGATTCGTAAACATAATCCGCTCTGTCGCGTTCTTCCGCCACGTTCAGCCCGCCCCCGCTCCGTTTCCGCACGGCCTCGGCGCACCCGCCGGGCACCCTGACCACAGCGGCCACATCCCCCCGTTCAAGGATTTCCGGTATTAGGGCTGCCGCTTTATCGATGTTGCAGGCGGCGGGCGGCAAGGCGACCGTCTCCCCACTCCTGGTGTTATTCATGATAAACACCAGCTCGTCGCCGAGCCTGGATAGCACAGTCTTTACATAAGGCTTCCAGCTCCAGAGGTAGTCAAAAGACATCTCGCTTATTTGCGGCTGAACCTTATTGAGTTTGCGCCCAAGCAGTCTTTGGTGGTTTTTCTCCAGGTCGGCAAAGTCGGGAAAAACCGGAATATCGGCAGTCTCAAGCATGTCCGCTATAAAGTAAAAGTTTTTTGTTGGATTCAGTGTTGAATTTTAGACACAAACTCCTCATTCGGTCTTTTGCAACCAAGCACTATCCGCAATTCGAACAGCAGTCTTCACGGGCCTGTCGGCACGGCATATCTCTCACGCATTCTATAACGTCCTCTTCTTCCGGCGGGTTGGGCTCATGCCATTCTTTTCCGTTCCAGCTTTCAAGCACCACGTGTTCTCCTCTGCGCCCCCGCACGTAATTGGGGGAGAGGGGTATTTTGCCAAAAGGCGTATCCAGAATATATTTCGGCACTGCGAGCCCGGATATCCGGCCCTGAAGCTCACGCATGATCGAGCGGCCACGCTCTATCGTTGTGCGGAAATGCCTGGTTCCGGTGAGCACCTGGCATTGGTAAATGTAATACGGCCTGACCCGGATCCGCATGAGTTCAACACACAATTTTTTCATCACCCCCGTATCGTCATTTATCCCCTTGAGAAGAACCGATTGGTTGCCAAGAGGGATGCCGGCGCCGGCAAGCAGAGAACACGCGGCTTCGGCCTCCGGGGTGATTTCCAGTGGATGATTAAACTGAGTATTGAGATAGATCGGATGGTATTTCTCGAGCATCGAGCACAAATCCGCAGTTATGCGCTGCGGCAAAGTGCATGGCGTGCGGGAGCCGAGGCGTATGACCTCTACGTGAGGTATTTCATGCAGCTGGGCCAAAATCCGTTCAAGCCCCGCATCGTCCAGAAGTAGCGGGTCGCCGCCGGTAAGCAGCACATCCCTTATTTCTTCGTGTTCCCTGATATAATCAATGCCTTTTTGAATTTTTGTCTCCGGGAAATCGATATCATCCATTCCCACCATGGTCTCTTTGCGCAGGCAATGGCGACAATATACGGCGCACCTGTTCCCGACACAGAACGCGACTCGATCCGGATAAACCCTGATGACAAGTTCAACGGGCTGGTGTTTATCTTCATCCAGGGGGTCCGGAATCCCCAGATTGTCGTAAAGCTCTTCCGCGTCCGGCAGAGCCTGTTTTCGTATTGGACAGTTCGGATTATACCTGTCCATCAAGCCGGCATAGTAAGGAGTGGCCGACCACTTAAACCTGCTGCTTGCGG
>PWZK01000128.1 GCA_003567495.1 Candidatus Brocadiaceae bacterium | reverse complement strand
TGGATGATGCTGGAGTATTACCGTTTTTCTGATATCGATATAAGCCCTTATTTACCTTTCATTGAGCAAGCAGTTATATTCTACGACGAACATTACCGTTTCCAGTGCAAGCAACGCACCGGCAAGGAACTTGATGAAAATGGCAAGCTGGTGATATATCCGGCCAACAGTCTTGAGAACCATCCCGGGGCCTGCAACCCCTGTCTTCCAATCATGGGAATGCATCAGATACTGACGCGCCTGCTGGAGCTCCCGGAAAAGTACTGTCCGTCCGAGCGTAAACGCCGCTGGCGGGCAATTCTGGGCCGTTTACCGGATCTGCCGATTGCTCGGGAGCAGGGGCGTCGTATAATTAAGACGGCAGAAAACTACAGACACAGGGAAGGAAATTTTGGTGTAATGTCCGGATTGTGGCCGTTCCAATGTTACGGACTTGGGCTGCCGGACCTGGAACTGATCCAAGACACGTTTTTGCACGGTCTTGCAGAGCCGTTTCGCGAAAGTGTTTCAGCCTTTTTCCCGGGTGTAATTTTTTACGCTCGCCTGGGGATGGCGGAAAAAGCGCGCAAAAAGGCCGAGAGGAAGCTGAGTAGTGGACCATATCGCTTTCCGGCATTCTGGCCGGAATCAATCGACTACGCCCCGGATCATAATTGGGGCGGCAGCGGCATGGTTGGCCTTCAGGAAATGCTGATGCAGACGCACCCTGCGGCGCCGGCATCGCTGCATGGTGAAGCGGACGCTGACGCGCTTCGCCTGGAGAACGAGAACGGAGAGAAAATCCGCCTTTTGCCCGCATGGCCTGGAGACTGGGATGTAAACTTCAAGCTGCATGCACCTAACCGCACTGTGGTAGAAGGGAAAGTAAGAGGTGGGAAATTCGTTGAACTAAATGTTAAACCGAAGCAGCGTGAGGATGATGTGATTTTGCAATAGTGCACTTCTGAATCATGAACAGAATAGGTATAGACCTGGGTGGGACAAAGATAGAAGGCATAGTGCTTGACCCCGAAGGCAAAGAGCTTTGCCGAAGACGGTTGGCGACCGAGCAGCATGACGGCGGCTATGAGGGAATACTGAATCGTATCCGCCATCTCTATGACATGCTGGCGGACCGTGCCGGAGCCCCCAATACATTCGGCATAGGAACGCCCGGCGCAATTTCCCACAAAATACGTGAGGGCAGCAGTGAAAACAGCCGAGTTGCATCCGACCTCCTTGTTGATATGGTGGAGCGGGGGATCAGGGCTGATCGCCATAGCGAAAGTTATTGCCTGTGAAAACACGGAGATCAAATTTCAGCAGTTCGGACATCTCCTCAACAACATCCATTTACGTGTTCGGAGTTCACTACAGAACCACAATGCAACATAATATATATTATCGGACGTTATATGGAAGTTTCCAGGCTAACCTCCCCCCGTCCCGCCCGTCTCTTTAATTTTGAGAGTTTGACATAACCATGTTTTTCTGGTATCATCGATTGTGTTTGATCTCACAGCGTTAATTAAAAAATTCAGGGAATTACCATGAAAAAATTTATCTTCAAAAAAGGGTTGCCAATCGGGATCGTCTTGGGTTTTACACTCGGCATTTTACTTGGACCTCTGGTGGCTTTCTCCGGCTCTGGAAATGCAAATAGCAGCCGGGAAAAATGGCAGCAGGAATTTTTCACCCCCCTGCTATGGGCCGTCCATCACATTGAAAACCACTATATTGAGGAAGTAACGCCCCGGCAACTGCTGCGCGGTGCATACAGCGGCATTATGAGCGAACTTGACAGATACAGTTCCTACATTCCCGCTGAAAGACTGGATCAGTTTGAAGAAGACACGCACGGTGAGTTCGGCGGACTGGGCATACAAATAACATTCGATCCGATGAAAAAGATCCTGCGCGTTGAAGAACCAATACCCGGAACCCCCGCTTTTCGCCAGGGTGTTATGGCAAGCGATATAATAACCAAAATATTTGATTACCCGACGGATAAAAAATATAAAGCCTCTGAACTGGAATCAATACACGAAGCCGTTCGGATACTGCGCGGCGAACCCGGAACTAACGTGCGCATAACGGTAATCCACGAAAATACCGGCGAGGAAAAAGAATTCCTCATAACGCGAGAACTTATCGAAATCCCGGGCGTACAGGCCCCGGCAATAGTAGATGAACAATACGACATCGGTTATATCTATGTCCCGACATTTCACGAACGCACAATTGAAGATCTGAGAAAAGCCGTGAATGAACTCCGGGAAAAAGGCATGCGAGCACTGATACTTGACTTTCGATTCAATCCCGGCGGGCTGCTTTCAAGCGCCATTGAAGTAAGTGATATGTTCATGGAAGATTCCGTCGTTGTCAGCACGGACGGCCGAACAAGCCCCAAAGAAGTTTTCAGAACCCGAACCGACGACGTTCTTACCAAAGCACCCATTGCCGTGCTGGTCAACAGATACAGCGCAAGTGCCTCCGAGATATTTGCCGGTGCGATAGCCGACAACAACAGAGGAATTATCATAGGCGAAACTACATTCGGCAAAGGTAGTGTACAGACGGTCTTACCGCTTCAGAACAGAGAAGGAGCGCTGAAGCTCACCACTTCCGCTTACTACACCCCCAGCGGCGTGTCAATTGAAGAAAAGGGTATCGTGCCGCATATCGAGATCAAGCTCGGCGATGAAGATAACCGTCGGCTGGCCAGACGGCTTTCCGACATAAATCTGAGATATCCCGATCCGGACGAAGATGATTCAGAAAAAAACGGAAGCGATCCGGACACAAAAGCCCCCGACGCAGCAGACGAGAACGATTTTGAGGACGTTCAGCTTCTGAGAGCGACCGACGTGTTGAAAGCGCTGCTGATAAGCGGCGCTTTCTGAGATGCCGTCTGCGTTTTCTCTTCATGAGCCCCCCGGGATGAAAAGCGGTCATTCGCGACTTTTTCTCTTTTCCCATAATATCACGGCTCTTGTGAAACGCTTAAACCATGGCATAATAAACCGGTCAAACTGTTCCGGGCCACAGATCAGATCAAGTTGG
>PWZK01000006.1 GCA_003567495.1 Candidatus Brocadiaceae bacterium | reverse complement strand
CCAATTCCTTCTTGCCGACACTTGAAAACGCCATCGCTTTTGTAGTACACTCTGTCATATCGGGGACCTCTCTTTTTGGTTAAAAAGTTGCTATCTAAACAACTATTATACCAAAAGTTAGGTTCCCGTACAAATGTACGCATGCAAAAACGCGTGGAATATTGGGGCTAGCCTGTTGCTAGTTTTTTATATTAACTCTGCTATCCGGCTCGAGTTCTGCAGGTGGACGTATTATTACAACATCACCCCTTTCCAGCCCCGAGATTATTTCAATCCGATCCTCACCGTAAATGCCGGTTGAAACATGCGTCAGTCTGGCCCTGCCGCCTGATATCTTAAAAACGGCAGGTCCTTCCGGTGTGGTAAAAATTGCTGCGGGAGTAACATATAGCATATTATCCTTTTCCGCTACTATTATCCGGGCATCGAGATCGGCCCCGGGTGGCAGATTCGCCTTTTCGCGGTCGAACCCGATAACCACCCTGAACCTCTGCTGCTCGATTCCAAGGGCGCTTATTTTCGTGAACCCGTGCGGATAGATCCGCAGCACAGTGCCGGGGATGAGTCTATCCCCCAGAATGCCGCCTTCAAGAATAACCTCCTGCCCGGGTTCAACCCGGAAAATGTCGGAGGATAACACGTCGGATTTGATTTCGATGGAATCGAGGCAGCCGACATCAACCAGGGGGCGCCCGGCCTGAACGGTTTTTCGGCTGTCGATATGCTTCTCCACAATAATTCCAGAGATGGGCGAGAGTATTTGCGTCTTACCGGCCTGATACCTGAGAGTCTCAAGCTCTGCCCTGATTTGCTCAATTTGAGCGGTATATGCTTTTTCAAGGTGCTCTATATCCCCGAGCGACTCTTCAAGAGCTTCCTGATGCAACTGAAAAATGCGAACTTCCATCTCGGCCATAATTAAATTTTGCTCGGCCAGCAGGACGCTTTGCTTCGCGAGCTCATACTTGTGTCCGGCGTGATCGTATGCTTCTTGCGAAGCGACATTTTGTTCGCGAAGTTTTGCAATTCTTTCATATTGTTTTTTGATATGAGCGAGTTCCAGGCCGGCCTTTTTCCTCTCGACTTTAACTCCTTCCTTCATTTCCTCTGAGAGCTTAACAGCTTCTTCGCCGGCTTTAAGCTCCGCGTCTTTTGGAATTTCCGCAGGGAGACCCCCGATGCGTGCTTCAATCTCTCTTACTTTTGCTTCGGCGCCTTTTATTGCATTCAGTATTTCGTCATCTTCTATCGTCGTAACCAGCTCGCCAGCCTCGATACAGTCGCCCACTTCGAACTCGATGCGCGCCGATTTCCCGGTTATCGGAGCTGAGATTGTGCGCAGGCGGTCAAGCCTGGTGCGGGTCTCTTCCTCAAATATAACTTCTCGCACCGTGCCCTTCTCAACCAGGGCCGTGTCGACTTCCATTCGCCGAAACGCCGAAACGGAGTAAGCTAAAATGGCGCAAGCTGTAGCGATGATCGGATACAGGATTTTTTTGCCGGTAAGTTTTCTGAAATTCATTTTTTACTCCCTTGTCCCGAGAGCCTTGAGCATGTCGACTTTGGACGCTTTTCGCATGCATATAAGGCGGGATAACAATATAAATATCATCAGAATCGCTGAAACCTGCACGTAAATCTCAAAATTAATCAGCCGGGGTATCCGAAACATTTCTGAATCGAACATGAAGCTCAGCAAGTCGACGAGAATGCGGCCGACGGGGAGGCCCAGCGCCAGGCCGATGAATCCCATGGGCAAAACATCCGCCGTAACCATCTCCGATGCGGCCTGCGGCGTCCATCCCATCGCCAGCAACGATGCTATTTCGCGCTCCCGCTCTGATATGTTAATCGCCGACGTGCTGTAAATTACAGCGAATGCTATCAAACCGGCTATCAGAGTAATTATGCCCGCCATGATCAAAATGACTTTCGAGACCATTTCATTGAAGGATTCGATCATCCTTGACTGTGAAACCGCCGAGAGGATCCCGGGACGGTCACCGAGCCGCCCGATAGTGTCCGTAAGTTCGTGATGAGGCACCGAAAGTAAAGCGCCGTTGACCATATCGCCTTCCCCGACAAGGCGGGCCAGGTAGCGTCTGTCGGCATAAGCAGTCATGCCGATATACTCGCGTGTTGTGCCTGCAATGTCAACGGTGCGAACCGGTTTGTCTTTTATAAAAACCTCGATTTCAACGGAATCTCCGGTCCTCAACCCCAATTTTCCCATCAAATACTCCGGCATTATCAGGCCCCGCTCAGGCACCTTTATCGGTCGTCCTTCTGCGCCGTAAACATTGTACATTGTGCTATCCGGCGGCAATCCCGTGATCACAATGTTTTGTGTTTTCCAGTCTTTCCGCAGTTCAGCGCCAAGGTTTAAAACGCCTTCCGCACCTCGCACCCCGGCCATTTCACGCAATTCGCCAACAGCATTCAGGCCCTTTTCGCGTCTGAACTCGACAAGAAGGTCCGATCTGTCAACCATCTCAAACTGGTGGATCAGCATATAGTCAAATAAGTTGCCGGACCAGAACCCGAAGAAAAGCAGTATTGCAGATACAATTACACCAAGCAGGGTCAGAAGTGAGCGAGTTTTTGCCCGCATGCAGGTGCGGATCGTCGTGCGCGACACCAGGCCAAGCCTGTTCCAGACCCGGGGCAGGCGCTCGATAAATATCGCATGTGCGCTCGGCGGAGCTTTGGGTTTCATCGCCAGTGCCGGCTGGATGTTGACTACTTTTACAACGGTGTATAGAACGCCTGCCAGGCATGAACCCGTGGTCAGAGCGATCGTTATCAGGCTGAGCCGGGGATGGAAACGGTTGATAAGCTCATGAAAACGGAAATAATCCAAAAACATCACCAGCATGCCGCCCGAAAGAAAAAACCCAAGAATTGTGCCGGCCAGCGTGGCGATGATCGCTATGATCGCTCCGTAACTAAGGTAATGGACGGCAACCGACCGGCGACTGCAACCGATAGCGATTAAAGTCCCGATCTGGGCCCTCTGCTGTTCGGTTATCCGTGCCAGCATTAT
>PWZK01000271.1 GCA_003567495.1 Candidatus Brocadiaceae bacterium | reverse complement strand
CCGGCCACGGCGGCGTCGATCATCCCGGCTCGGATGGCGTGGAAAGCCTCGCCGATGGCGTTCGACCCCGAGGCACAGGCGCTCGAAACTGAAAAAGCGGGGCCTTTGAAACCGTTCATTATGCTGACCACGCCTGCGGCGGCGTTAGTCATCAGTTTAGGAATCATCAGAGGGCTCACTCTTCGAGGCCCGGACTCCAGAAGTTTGCTGTGCTGGGTTTCGATCTCGATAAGCCCGCCTATGCCGGTGCCTATATAGACGCCGACCCGATCCCTGTTAAAATTCGTATCATCAAAACCGCTCTGTTCTATCGCTTCCTTGCTGGCAGCGACCGAAAACTGAGTGAAACGGTCCAGCCGCCTGGCTTCACGCCTGGGGACATACTTGAGCGGATCGAAATCACTTACCTCACCGGCAAAACGGACCTGATAATCCGTGGTATCAAAGCCCTCGATCGGGGCAATACCGCTGCGACCTTCACGAACGGATTTCCAGAAAACATCCCTGCCCGTACCGAGAGGGGACACGGCGCCCATACCGGTAATAACAACACGTCTGTTAGCCATGAGAGTCATTTGTTCTCCGAAATGAACTTAATAGCTTCCCCCACAGTCTCGATGCCCTGAGCCTGCTCGTCGCTGATCTCAAGCCCGAACTCTTCTTCAAGATCGATCACCAGCTCCGCCATATCAAGCGAGTCAGCCTGCAAATCGTTGACGAAATGAGTTTCGTCGGCAATTTGCTCCTCGTCAACATCCATCCTGTCGGCAACCATACTTATCACCATCTGACTAATCTCTTGCTGCGTCACTTCACCTTCCTCCAAACAGGTTTAACATTGCCACTCCCCGCCCCGCCGGGATACGGCGACGAAAGAGTTTTCGCTATTGCTGATTTCCCGGAATATATAAATGTAACGTCAAGCGCCCCTGTAATGCAAATGAGTATCGTGTTTTTTGTAATTCATGCTCGTGGATTACTCAATAAATATTCAGTGAACGACCTGTCTGCCGGCGGTCTCGATATGCTGTGGCATACAGGGCCTACAGGTCCTATAAAACGCCTTAATTCTTTTTCAAGACTCCGCTTGAAAAAGAATTAATAACACGTCAACGACAAGAGACTTACGACAAACGACATCATTTTTGAGTACATCGACAATTTGTCGTCGATGTTGCAACATTAAGCGCCTACATAGCCATCCCACCGTCCACGCTCACGACCTGGCCGGTCATGTATTCCGACAGACCGGAGGCAAGAAAAAGCACCACATTGGCCACGTCTTCCGGCTCGCCCAGCCGATTCAGCGGTATGTTTGACATCAGCGCCTTGCGGGCATCATCAGAAAGCTCTTCAGTCATTCGTGTCTTGATATAACCCGGCGCTACGGCGTTGACCCGCACCCCTCTTTTCGCCATCTCTCGCGCCGCCGATTTCGTTATACCCAGCACTCCGGCCTTACTTGCCGAATAATTTACCTGTCCGGGATTGCCCAGAAGACCGACAACGCTCGATATATTGACGATGCTGCCCGATCGCTGTTTCATCATGGGCCGAGCGGCAACTTTTACGCCGTTAAAAACGCCCGTGAGATTTATGTCGATCACGCTCTGCCATTCCTCGCTGTTCATTCTTATCAACAGGTTATCGCGCGTGATACCGGCGTTGTTGACAAGAACATCGAGACGTCCGAACCCGTCCATAACGCTTCTCACGGAGGCCTCGAACTCATCCATTTCACATACATCGGCCTTAAGAGACATAAAACGCCGCCCTTCGGCCTCTACCAGCTTCGCGGTTTCCGCCATCGCGTCCGGGTCAATATCAACCCCGGCGACATCGGCGCCGTTTTGCGCCATTACAACACATATGGCACGCCCTATACCTCTTGAGGCACCCGTAACAAGTGCAAATTTTTCTTTTAATAGTTCCATTTTCTTTTTCCCCTAAATCCTAATTCTTTTTCAAGACGAAACTTGAAAAGAATTAATATAACGGCAAAGGCAACAGATAAAAAGGCTTTCGGCAAACGGCTTTTTTTATGTGCGGACTTTAAGCGCCCGAACACCGAGCGGTCAAAGCCTTCGCCGCTTCGCCCACACTGTCCGGCAAAAGCACCGGAATGCAGCTCGACGACCTGTCTATCCTGCGCAACAGGCCGCTCAATACTTTTCCGGGGCCGACTTCAAAAAAACCACCAGTGCCGTTTTCCAGACACCATTCTACGGATTGAAACCATTTTACCGGCTCTGTAACCTGTCTTTCAAGCATCCTGCGAATATCCTGCTTCGTGCCGTGCGGCATCGCGCTCACATTTGAAATCACCGGGAACCGGCGGCAGGGCTTTATATCAACTTCGGCCAGTTTCCCGCCAAGCTGCTCGGCGGCCTGTTTCATCAAGGGGGGATGAAATGCACCGGCCACTTTCAGTTCTATTGCGCGCCGGGCCCCGTTTTTCCCGCACCTTTGCGCGGCTTCCGCGACCGCCCCTGTCTCACCGCTTATGACCAGTTGGGACGGTGAATTGTAATTTGCAGGCCACACCTTTCCCCCATCGTCCCTGACCTCACTGCATATGCTCTCCACAAGCCCGGCCTCCAGCCCAATGACAGAATACATCGTGCCGGGATTGGACTCGCAAGCCTGCTGCATGAAACTGCCGCGCGCCGCGGTAAGGGCCACCGCCTCTTCCAGCCCTATCGCGCCAGCGGCCACCAGCGCGGAATATTCGCCCAGGCTCAATCCCGCACATGCAGCCGGCTCCAGCCCGGAGCCCGCCACCTCCTCCAACGCCCTGAAGGCAGCTATGCTGGTGACGAGTATTGCGGGCTGGCAGATATCTGTGCGCATAAGATCCTCCTGCGGCCCGTTGAAACAAATATCCGCCACGTCAAATCCGAGAGCCTCGGACGCACGCTCGTAAATCTTCCGTACGACCGGGAACTCGTCGAATAATTCCGCCCCCATACCGACGAACTGCGCCCCCTGGCCCGGGAAAAGAACCGCTGTTTTTTTATTTGTGACATTCATATTTACACAGGCATAT
>PWZK01000195.1 GCA_003567495.1 Candidatus Brocadiaceae bacterium | reverse complement strand
TATAATGCCGTCCGAACACGCCCGTTCCAGCCCATCAGTCACCGCTCTGTTGTCCGCTATCATATGCTTGTCAGTGTAACGCAGGAAGGTTTCTATCGCATCTTTGACGCTTATCGCACCGTCTCCTTCCGGTATTAAACCGGATTCACGAAGCGTTACTCCTCCCACCCGATTCAGTATCCATTCGTGGTTCTCCACCAATTCACGCCACAAGAGATTCAGATGCTTTGAGAAATCTTCGCCGGCATCGTCCAGCGTAACCGTCTTAACCTCACTTCCTTCAACACGCAAAGCCACGGTATAAGCAGCCGGCAGTTTCTCCTGCACGTCATTGCGGGCCTTCTCAAGTCTATTCTTCAGGTCTGCCTTTTGTTCTTCATCCAGTTGATCGCCGTAATCGTTTTTCAGAGCTATAGCCGTCGCCCGGTCCCGGTAAGCGGTGCGAAGCCTGGACGCTCCCCGTTTGGTCGCAGCAAGGAAAACCAGAGTGTTACGGAATTTTCTATCCTGGTTTCCACACCTTCGATTTATCTCCATAACCTTTCGCCGTATTTCATCGGCATCCTCTTCACCATTCCAGACCAGAGATGGAGGAAAAACCAGCAGACAGAGCGATTTCTGTTCGGCAAGGTCCTCGCCGGGATCGACAAGCACTTTCCAGGTCGCCGTGCTGAACATCCCACCTTTGCTTTGCCCCCGGAGCTCCTCGATGATCTCATCTTCGAAATCCTGATCTTCTATCTGCTGCCTGTACTGGACAAAAAGCCGGTTCAAGTTGGGTTTGGTCCCGAACCAGTAGCGTTTGCCCAGACTGCCGGCCTGAGCTGAATGAAGATAAAAACACCTTTCTTCCAACTGCAGGACAGCGCCGTCAAGGTAGTTCCAATTCACTCCGGCACGTGAACATGCCAGCTTCAGATCTTTCGCACTGAAACCGGTCCTTTCCCCATCTCCCCCAAAAGAGCCAAGCAATACGGCCGAGGCCAGCCCGGCGGTAATAGCCTCCCGCTCATAGTCACCGCCCCGTTCTTCATCAGGCGCTATCGCGTTGGCACTTTCACCGCATATATCGGCGGCGGCAACGGACTGATAGGCATTCCCCCAAAGGCGCGTTAGCTCGGCCTGCAAGGGATCAAGCGACCAGTTGACGTGACAGGGCTGAATGATATGCTGCGTCTGGGATGTGCTTTTGCGCCGATTCCAGAGATCGCCGACAATGCAGCCCAGCAATCTCAAAACACTTCTGGTGCGCTGGAAATCGGGGTGGCTGCCCCAGCGGGTATAAAAGGCTTCGATCAGTTCGGGGTGAAACGGATAAGCACGCTCCATGCGCTCGCGGTAAGAAGCTTTGACCGCTTCGCCGGGTACATCATTACTGTGAGCAGCATACATTTCGTGGTACGCCCGTGCCACTTTTGCCGGATAGTCCACCCGGTCGGGAGGCGTTATAGACTCAAAGAGCCGGGCCCTCACCACATCATAAATCTCATCGTCCGCCACCGGTTTGGAGTCCGAGCCCAGGCGGTGAAAACGCTTTTCCAGCGTCAGAAACGCTTCCTGACCCTCTTCACTGCGTGCAACCTCAAATTTACTTGCGGGAAGTGTCGCCACCACGGCGGTCCCTGGCACCTGCTGTACGGCCTCCGTGAGCTGCTGCATGAAGGATACGGTCTGATCGGCAAGAGTTGTGGCGCCCGCTTTAACCGAAGCCGCCCCGACGCAGTAGTCGGCCAGTTCATCCAGAAGTATCAGGCAGGGCGCTGCTTCTTTCAGTATGTCCACGAACAGTCCCTGGGGCACGCTCCGCGCCCGGTCGTTGGCTTTGATTTTTTCGTAAAGATCGGGCCCGCCAAGCTGGAGTGCCAGTTCCCCCCACAAGGTAAACGTGCGGATACCGGACTCCGTTTCGCGTCCCTGGGTGGCATCGCAGGTCTGGTTGGTAAAAACAGCGATACGCGGATCGGCCTGCGGGAGTTCTCCGCCCAGCGCCTCACGCAGTTTCCCGGCAACTTCGGACTTATCGAGCTTTTCGGCATATCTGGCCAGATGCCACAGTGCGATAAGTATATGCGTTTTACCGCAGCCGAACGATGTCTGGAGGCTCAATATGCGATCCCCGGCAACTCCCTCTTTTTTCAGTACCCGCCCGATCCGGTTGAGGGTGGAACCAAGGCCTTTTGTCATATAAGTCTTGCGGAAAAACTCCTCCGGGTCCATGTAGATATCCGGAGCTGTTCCGCTCACAACCGCCCACAGATTGGCAGCGAATACATCCTCCGCAAAATGGCCCTCCCGAATGTCTTTATGGGGCGTTGCTATGCTGTACCAGGGTTTTAAGCTTGTGTCATCCATTGTATAATCTCCGTTTTTTACTGAAAAAGTTTCCCCTGCCCGTCGCCCCGGCCCACCCCGGAACGCACCTGCTGCTGGAGAGTTTTCCGTTCGGTCAGCAAGGCATTGACGAGTTTCCAGTCTTTTGAGTCCCTGGGAAGCACTTCATAAAGTGCCTGCGCGAGTTTCCAAAACCGGCTGTTGTCGATCAGATCATGGCTGCCGAGGTAATCAACCAGTTCATTTCTCTTCTCCTCTTCCCACAGCATCATGGCGCGGTGGAGGGAATCAATCAGTGCAGGCTCTCTGTCCATCCCCAGACTTTTCTTTCCCTTCCTGTCTTCGAGCAAAGCCAGTCGGCAATCGGAGCCTTTAACTTCGAATATGCCGTGACTGCGTGCGACTTCCATCGCGCTTTCCGCATCGCCGCCCATTTGAACAACCAGCCTTGCATTATCCCACTTCTGTTCCGCAGTACCATAGAGGTTGGCCCAGACGTAATAGAGAGTCGAGAGATTATCGGCGCGAAACTCTCCGGCAATCTCATCACGGGCGGCCTCGCGGGCCAGTTCCAGCAGCTCCGGCACATCCACAAGGGTGCCGTCCGCTTTTTCGACCCGTTCATACTGGCCGAACACGCCGACGGCCGGGCCATAACTGGCAACTATGAGATCGGCTCCACGAAGCCCGTAATTCCAGAACCTTTCCACCGCTT
>PWZK01000302.1 GCA_003567495.1 Candidatus Brocadiaceae bacterium | reverse complement strand
AGCAAGCCGGTTGCGATAGCCGGCGATTATGCCGTCCCATTCGATTCGCTCCGTAATCGTTGTCAAGGCGCACTGTGTTCAACGCTTCGACGCGCAAACAGATGCTTAAAGTCCGTTTTGGGTATCATATTCGCGTTTTAAGAACAAATTCCCGCGAACAATTAAGCATAACATATTGCTGATCAACATGTTGCTTGGGAACGGCACCTTTTGATTTCAGCGTAACTGTCCTGATTATGGTGATTTGTGTCCGGATTTGGACAGGAACTGTCCGAGGGGGAATTCGGGGAAATGGTGGAGGCGGCGGGAATCGAACCCGCGTCCCGAATGTTTGCTTCCAAGGCTTCTACGCACATAGTCGCTCTACTGAATTTCGCCGCCACGACTCCAAGCGACAGGATCCGAGACGACTAACCTTCTTTGAGCGGTTTTGCCGCCTTCCCCGAAATCCCGAAGGTGCGGGACAACTCGGGTAAGCCTGCTTTATTTTCGCCACAAATCAACCCACAGGCAGGGTCAACCGTGACGCGACAGCGTGTTTACGCTGCCATTGCGTATGCCGGTGTTTCGTTGGCATGTTTAAGTTTGCCAGGGGTTTTACGAGGCCTCCTGACAACCTCGGCACGCAACCTCGGATTTCCACATCCGGTCGAAACCCTTTCGCCCCCAATTGTCAATACCTTTATTGTAGCACGTAACAAAGAAGATGTCAAGGTTGGATTTTCGAACAAGCAGAGGGAAAGGCTTCGTTTCATATTCGCGAGTTCCGTATTACAGGTTCCAGTCAAAAAAAGTTTCAGATCAGCCGGCCTTTCAGGATGCCAGCGCATCCACACACTCTTTGAGCGCCGGAACCGGATCTTCAGCATCGCCTTCATATTCAATAACCACCGGCCCCCGGAAATCGACTTTACGCAACACAGCCATCAGGCTTTCCAGGTCGAGGTTGCCACGGCCAACGACAACGTCCCTGTGATTGCCGGCGCTGTCAAATAAAAAATCCTTCAGGTGGATGAGATAAAGCCTCTGCGAAAACTCACCTGCCATCTGCACAGGGTCTGCGTGAGAATGCAACGCCCAGGCGGTATCAAGTGAGAGGCCGATCCTGCCCGTAGTCTGACCAAAAACATTTTCAAGCATGGCAGGGGACCCCAGCCAGTGAAGCCCGCCGTGATTGTGAATGCCGAGATTTATGTCATATTCATCAGCAAGCTTCTCAGCTATCCTGTATGAATCCGGCACCTCACTTATGGCGAAGTCTACACTCATGTGCGATGCCCCTGCCTTCCTCACAAATTCAAAACGTTTGCGTGCCTCCACCTCCGACTTGCCGATCTTTTCGACTCCTATACTCACTATCTGCACACCCGCTTTTTCGTAAGTTTCAATAACTTCGCCGAAACAGCTCTCGTCTGAGAAATCAACGTGCACTCCACAAAGTTCTATCTTCGAACATCCACATTCCCTGACCATTTGGGCCACCTGAGAATTATCTTTGAAATTGCGAAAACAATAGCTCTGAATTGCCACATCTGACTTCATTGCGATTTACCCCCAAAAAAAGTTACAAGTCGTTTGTCGTATGCCGCCGCGTTGTTTTCGTTTTATTAATTCTTTTTCAAGTTTTGTCTTGAAAAAGAATCTGACTTTCAGCTTAAAAATCTTCGACCAATCTCTCCGGCATGGGCTCCGGGCGCTGCGGGGAGCTCTGTATCCTGACGTGCCGACCGGTATCGGCAGACTCATATATTGATAGCGCCACCTCCAGCACATGAGCGGCCAGCTCGCCGGAAGCACGCGGCCGGCGGCCGTTTTTAAGAGACGCAGCAAGATCAACGGCTCCGATGCCCCTGTTTTTACCGGAATATCCACAGGATAATTTCAGTTCCCGGCCTCCTTTCTCCGGGTCGTCAGCGCGGAAAAGCCGTGGTTTGCCATTAAATTGGTTTGGATCCGGCAGCGATATCGTGCCTTCGGTCCCATATATCTCCGCATGCGGCAGGTTGTGCCCCCCTTTAATATCAAAGCTTGTCACAAACGTGCCAATCACTCCGTTTTTAAACAGAAGAGAAGCCGACACGTGAGTGGGCACTTCCACTTTTATTTTCTGTCCGAACCTTTTGGAACTTAGCACGGTACGCTCCGGGAATGTAATTTTGCTATGTCCCGCCACATCCTCTACCGGCCCCAGGATCGTTATGAGTTGCGTAAGACTGTAAACTCCGATATCCAGCATTGGACCGGCTCCGGGCTGGAAAAAGAAATCCGGATATTCATGATATCCGTCGGGCCCGCCGCCTGCAAAGAAAAGCACTGCCGCCGTCGGCTCGCCTATATCTCCACTGTCAATTGCTGCACGTGTGGCCTGGTGTCCGGCACCTAAAAATGTGTCCGGTGCACAGCACAACAACTTCCCGTTTTTTTCTGCTATCTGAAGCAGTTCGTTGGCTTCTTCGATCGTCACGCAAAGCGGTTTCTCGCAGTAAACATGTTTGCCCGCCTCAAGCGCCATTTTGTTCAAACGATAATGGGCGGTCGGATTGGTAATGTTAATCACCATATCGACGCCGTCGTCCTGCAGCATCTCCTCGTAGGAACAGGCTTTTGGATTACCCCATCCGTTGTCCTGCACCTCCCTGCATGCGCCCAGAGCCCGTTCTTCCAACAGGTCTGAACATGCCACAAGATTAAGCAACCCGGATCGCCCACAAGTCCTGAGATAAGGCGCCCTGATCATACCGCAACCGACGATACCTACATTCATCCGCCCCTCTCCTTTTCCCCATCTGAGAAATAGTGAAAATGTTCAGTGAACATACATTATGCAGTGCTCCGCTCGAAAGAACGGTAGCTTATTGCTTCCGTGATGTGATGCGGTTTTATACCTTCTGAACCTTCCAGGTCGGCTATGGTGCGCGAGACCTTCAGTATTTTGTTGTATGCCCTTGCAGAAAGCCCGATATGGTCCATGGCCTGGCGTAGCAGATTATCGCATTCTTTATCCAGCTTGCAGAATTTTCGGATATGGCGGTTTTCCATTCGCGCGTT
>PWZK01000163.1 GCA_003567495.1 Candidatus Brocadiaceae bacterium | reverse complement strand
TTGAAGAACAACTTGCCCAATACTCCGAGTTCTCATATCAAGCCATAGATAGCTTTATGAAGCACTCGAAATGGGGAGGTGAGACTTTGCATGACAGATATTAACAACTTCGACATCGAAAAAATAGACACTCAAGCCCTCAGAGAACTCGGAGGCTCCGGAGAAATAGGCACAACAGGCTTACGAGAAGCCTCAGGTTTTGTCATGGAGGATTATCTCCCAAAACTACGCTCACTACAAAAACGAATATCCACTTTTAAAGAGATGGGAAATGACCCAACGATCGGGGCAGTCCTCTATTGCATCGAGATGCATCTAAGAAACGCCGAGTTTACAGTAACCGAGCACGAAGAAGGAAGCCGGGAACAAGACATCGAATTCATAAAAGATGCTCTTGAAGAAATGGAATTTACTTTTCCCGAATTTCTTTCCGAGGTTACATCAATGCTCCAATATGGATTCGCTGTCCACGAAATAGTCTACAAAATAAAAGACGATGGTACCATAGTCTGGTCTAAATGGGCTCCACGAAGTCAGGACAGCATCTTCGAGTGGGATTTAAACGACAAGAAAGATCTTCAAGGTGTCTGGCAGATGCCCCACTACGATCCCGATAAAGTATACATTCCAGAGTCTAAACTACTTTTATTCCGACCTTCAACTCACAAGAATAACCCAGAAGGCCGAGGAATACTACGCTCAGCTTATCGGCCCTGGTACTTTAAGTCCAGACTAGAAACCATAGAAGCTATTGGAATTGAGCGTAGTTTAGCAGGTTATCCGGTATTAAATGTCCCTATCCAGATATTTGCCAAAAATGAAAAGGCTCAAGAACTCCGACAGTACGCTCTTGACATCGTTACTCGTGTCAGGAAAGATGAACAGATGGGCAGTGTAATGCCTCCGGGCTGGGAATTAAGCCTTTTATCTACGGATGGCTCTGGAAAAGCCAACATAGATGATGCAATAGACAGATATAACTTTGCTATTGCTCAAACTATGTTAGCCGATGTCATAATGATAGGACACGCTGCTGGAGGAGGTTCCTATGCTCTAGGAGACAAAAAGTACGAGCTATTCGTTATAGCCCTATCTGGCTGGATGAAATCTATATGCTCTATCTTAACAAAGAAGGCTATTCCTAAACTCTTACGATTAAATGGAGTCGACACAGAGACACATAATCCACCTAGAATCGTGCCTAAGCCTATCCAAAAACTTGACCCTCTAGCATTAGCTAACTCATTATTTAGGTTTGCCAACATTAATGCTATTAAACCAGATGACAGGCTCGAACATTTCTTGAGAGAATTCCTCGGCCTGCCTGATAAAGACGATGAAACCGAGAGACATCCGAAGGCTGAGCCGGCAGACTACCCCGGGCAGGGCACTCATACAGCAGGACAACATCAGGCTGGAGAAACTAGGATGGACAATGTAACCCGACCAACGGATGCCTCAGGCGAATACACTCAGACGGAAACACAAAACTTGGAATAAACTGGGAATTATGTGAGCATTTGGGAGGGTAGCTAGAAATTGGGCTCCCTCACCCCTCCCAAGGATCGTTGATGCCGAGATCCCCGAGAAGAAAGGAGGTAATTCTGTGCATGGTAACCGAGTAGTCGCAAGTTTTAAAGATAGTTTAAATGTGTTTAATGCCGATGTCAAGGGATTTTCTTTTTCTGTCGAATCAATTGTTAAAGGAGAAATATCAGAGCATAGATTTTCTCCTGTTTATGATGTATCTGAAGCGATATTTCTGCATTTATTTGGATTAGCTGAAGGAAATCCAGCGTTAAAAATCTATACTTCTTACAATGGTGTTTCTTTTTTCTACAATCATGATTTAACAGATGCAATTAATGAAACTGAGGTAAATGATTTTCCTACTTGGGCAGACGCTACTGCGTATCATGTAGGAGATTATGTAGAACATGAAGACGAAGACACTAACACTAATTTGTATCGTTGTTTACAGAGTCATGTTTCCGATGATGACGAATTTGAACCTGATGATGAAGAAGCTGAGGATTATTGGGAAGAAGTAATTGAAGATGTAGATGAAGGCGGAGATTATCCTTTCTTTGTAGATTTAAATGTTAAACCTTATTTTAAGTATGTCAAGATTCAATATGGAGCTTCAACTCATGTAGAATTATATCTTGAAAAGTTTGAGAAGTGATATAAATGCCTATAATGGAATGTCAAAAGGATGGTAAATCTGGATTTAAGTGGGGCTCTGGAGGTAATTGTATAACTTATGGGCCGGGCACAGGCCGAACAAGAGAGGAGGCTAGAGAAATCGTGGCAAGCCAAGCCGCTGCAATTCACGCACAGAAGGATATTAATTACATTGCGAAATCTTCTGACGAGACTCTGAGGTATACTCTTGGGATAGTTTATGAACCGATGAAACAAGACACTCAAGGAGATTTTGCAAAGGCAGAAGTTATCCGAGAGGCTGCTTGGGATTATGTCAAGAAGCTTCAGGGGAAATCTGATATTGAAAAAATAGCTTTAGAATTATATGATACCTTTGTAAAATTGGCTAAAGGCGAGGCTGATGAAGTTCGAATAGATATTACTGAAATGGATGTTGAATTGATTAAGTATGTTGGAGACATGCATAGTCCCGATAGCGGCGAGGTAGGAACAGTCGTTGAAAGTTTTATAGCCCCTGTCGATATGGAAATTAAAGGAGAGCCGGTCAAGAAAGGCTCGTGGCTCTTAGGTGTCATTTGGAATGAAGAACATTTTAAGAAAATTCTCTCTGGAGAAAGAACAGGTTATTCTCTGGAAGGTAGAGGATTATACGCCAGTTAAGGAGGTGAGTTTATAAGTGCCTGAGATTATTACAATGAAAATAAAAAATGTAGATTCGGTAGATGCCCCATCAAATAAAAGGAAATTCTTGTTAGTAAAGAGTGATGACCCTAAAGAAGGAGGTGAAAATACTATGGCAGATGAATTGACACTAGAAGAAGCTCTCGAGAAAATTCAAGAGCCCGAAGTTCGTCAGTTTATTCAAAAAAGACTTGAAGATGAGGTTGATGTCAAGCC
>PWZK01000002.1 GCA_003567495.1 Candidatus Brocadiaceae bacterium | reverse complement strand
TGCCCTTCGGGCAAGCCTCCAGCGGCACATCTGCTTCAGAAAGCCGCGCTTGCAGTATTCGAATACAGCGGCGCTTGCTTTCTTCGCATCTGCACCACTGGAGGCTTGTGAGAAAAGCAGGTTAAGCGCCTGAAATATACCCATGAAAATAGAACTGATCTATCCAAAATGGCCGAAGCTGCCGAACCAGCCCGAATTTCACCTGCCGCCGCACGGTCCGGTCTGTTTTGCCGCAGCACTTCCGCCGGATGTGGAAGTATCATTCTGCGATGAGCACGTGCAGGAAATAAATTACGACACGGATGCCGACCTGGTAGCCATTTCCTGCATGCTTACATGCCAGATGCCGCGAGGCTGGCAGATTGCAGACAGGTTCAGAGAGATGGAAATGCCCGTAATGTTCGGCGGAATAGGCACAATGCTGCATCCCGAAGAAACGCTCCGGCATGCCGACAGCGTTTTTCTCGGCGAAGCGGAAGGTCGCATGGAATCGGTAATCGAAGATGCACGGAAAGGACAATTGAAACCGGTATACGATTTCCTCAGGAACAACCCGGACCCCGCGCTTATCAAACCGGCCAGGCGCGACATATTGCAACGCGAACTCTACAACTTCCGGGGCGTTCAGATGGTCGATCTGGTGCATGCCTCGCGCGGCTGCCGCTTCAACTGTTTCCCGTGCTGCACGCCATACCTGGGCGGCAGATGCTTCAGGCCGCGACCCATAGAAAATGTCGTCGAAGAAGTCGCCGGGATAGATAACAACCGCCTGTTCTTCGTCGATAACTCGCTGGCGCAGGACGATGACTGGGAAAAAGAACTTTTCAGAGCGCTGATCCCCCTGAAGAAAAAATGGATATCGCACCCCATAAAAGACGACGACGAAATACTCGACCTTGCCGCCCGGGCGGGATGCTGGTACGTGTACCAGGCAATAGTGGATATGTCCGAGGTTATAGCGGAGCGTATCCGCCGATATAAAGAACGCGGCATAGGGGTGGAAGGCACCATACTGCTTGGACTAGATAAACACGATGAAGATTATATCAAACGCATGGTGGATTTTTTGCTCGAACTTGAACTTGACCTGGCCGAGTTCACCATAATGACCCCTTTCCCCGGCACGCCGCTGCGAGAAGAGCTTCAACAGCAAGGGCGCATTCTTCATAACGACTGGGCGCGCTACACGTGCGGAGAAACGGTTTTTCAGCCCGCACAATTGAGCGTGGAAAAGCTAAACGAACTCAACCAATACGCCTGGAATACCTTCTATCACGACTGCAGCATAGAGATTAAAATGGCCAAACTTTACGTCGATGTTATAAAAAGAGAAAAAGAGGACGGCACGTTCAGGAGAATAAAACTTAACAGAACACGCAGGTGGGGACGCGATAAACCATGAAAACAATTTTGATCTCAGCCAACACCGCCACGTCGCCCTACCCGGTGTATCCGCTCGGCCTGAGCATGATCGCGGCTGCGGCTGAAAACGCCGGACATGAGGCGGTCATATTCGACGTCATGCAAGAAAAAGACCCCGCCCGGGCACTGGCGGCTGCCATATCCCGGGAACAGCCGGAGCTTGCCGGCATCTCCGTGCGCAACATAGACAACGTAAACATGCTGCATGAAGAGCGCTATATCGACCGTGTGGTGGATATTGCTGAATGTATAAGGCGCCACAGCAGCGCAAAAATAGTGCTGGGCGGCCCGGGGTTCTCCATTCTGCCAGAACAGATAATGCGCGTAACAGGCGCCGATTTCGGCATAGTGGGTGAAGGCGAGAAAATTTTTGTCAGACTGATAGAGGCCGGCGAAAACAACGGCTGGCCTGAAAGCGGCACAATTATGCGTGCAGACGGATGGCTTTCGCCGCCCGAAATACCCTCCGCACTCTATGACAAAAAGCTCGTAGCAAACTACCTTGAAAAAGGGAGCGTCGCCTCGGTTCAGAGCAAACGAGGCTGTCCGCTTAAATGCGTTTACTGTTCCTATCCCGCTCTGGAAGGTACAAAAATCCGGGCGCGCGAGCCGGCAGACGTGGTAAGCGATATCCGGACTTTGGAAAAAAAGCATAACGCAAGTTACCTGTTTTTCACCGACTCCGTTTTCAATGACGATGAAGAAACCTATCTTTCCATACTCCGGGAAATGAAAGAAAAAAATGTCAATATCAGGTGGTCCGCTTTTTTTAAGCCTTCGGGCATCACCCGCGAAAATGTGGGGCTGATGAAACAGACAGGGCTGCAGGCGGCCGAGCTGGGTTCGGATGCAGCGTGCGACAGGACGCTGCGCGGCCAGAGAAAATCATTTAACTGGGACGATGTGGTAAGTGCAAACGACATGTTCAGAGACGCGGGCATCGCAACCGCTCACTATTTCATGTTCGGAGGCCCCCAAGAAACGCGGGAAACCGTGGCCGAAGGCATATCGAATATCAAAAACCTCAGATGCACGGCGGCATTCGTGTTCATGGGCATCAGAATTCTGCCCGATACCAATCTGCACAAAATCGCACTCGGTGAAAATGTAGTCTCGGAAAAAAACGACCTGCTCGAACCGGTGTATTACATCTCGCCGGGCCTGGACCGGGATTGGCTGGAAAAAACGCTGACAGAAGCGTTCAAGCCGCTCAGACACGTGCTTTTCCCGCCGGACATGCTTGACGATAAACTCCAGCTGCTCCACAAGCTGGGCCATTCGGGAGCGCTGTGGGATCTGCTGGGCGCTTAAAGCGCGATATGTTATAGCCTATGGCGAAGCGCAGGCCCCGAACGGGGCCGAAGCGAAGCCATAGGGCCGGGTGACGTACAAGAAAAAAGTTCTGAAGGGACGACATAACTGCGAATGGATAACATATGGTGCATTATACCGGTTTACAACAACGCCGGCACCGTCGGGACGGTAGCACGGGAATGCCGCAGCCACCTGCCGAATGTTCTTGTCGTTGACGACGGCAGCACTGATGCCGATTTGCAGGAGATCTTTGCGGATTCCGATATCAACGTGCTGCGACACCGGGAAAACCGCGGCAAGGGAGCTGCGCTTAAGAGCGGGTTCAATTTCGCCGCTCGCCACGGCGCGCGCTTCGCCATTACAATCGACGGCGACGGGCAGCATTTTCCTGAAGATCTTCTCCGGTTCATCCCCGAACTTAGAGAAGATACCATCATCATAGGGGCCCGGGAAAAGGTAGTGGGCCGGATGCCCGGAAAGAGCCGATTCGGGCGCCGATTCTCGGATTTCTGGGTCAGACTCGAAACGGGCCGGCCGGTACGCGACACGCAAAGCGGGTTCCGCGCCTACCCCGTGCGGCATATAAAAAAATTACCCCTGAAATGCCGCCGCTACGACTTCGAAATCGAAGTCCTTGCACGCGCCGCATGGGCCGGGCTTAAGCTTAAATCGATTCCGGTAAAGGTGCGTTACCATGGCCCTGAAGAAAGGGTTTCGGGATTCCGCCCGCTGGCAGATAATCTGCGCATCTCACTCACACACAGTCGGCTTATAGGACGACGGATGATCCCGTGGCCGTTCAAAAGACTGGTGCCGCGCGAATTTTCTCCAACAGAACTTTTCAGACATCCCACAAGAGTGCTCAGAAGGCTGCTGGGAGAAAACGCTTCTCCGCGCGGACTGGCCGCCGCTGCCTGGACCGGCGTCTTTCTCGGCGCTTTGCCGCTGATCAGTCTCCATATGATCACGGTACTTTTTGTGACAATGCGGCTGCGCCTGAACAGAATAATGGCGCTTTCTATCCAGAACATCTGCATGCCGCCGCTGGTGCCCGGAATATGTATCGCTTTCGGCTACTACATGCGTAACGGCCATGTCATCACTCAGGCATCGATAAGACAGCTGGGCAAGGAACCGCTACAGCGATTTTTCGACTGGTGTGTAGGTTCGCTGGTAGTGGCGCCCGCACTCGCAAGCATTTGCGCGCTGATCATCTTCTGCACGGCTAAGATACTGGAACGCAAACAACCCAGGCCGGACAATCCGGAATCTGAAATGAGAAATTAGGCGCTTAATGTCGCTACAGGCTTTGTCGTCAGACCCGAAAGGCCGTTTCATTACTAGCCTGGGAAACTTACGCAAACAACTCACAATTAACTTGAATTAAATGTCTTTTAGCTGTACAATCAGCACGGCTACAAAGTAACCTTATTTTTGACAAGGACAAAACACCTTGAAAAAGAACCTGGAAGAGATAAAAAAAGAACTGAAAGATTTGCTGGTTGAAAGCCTGTCGCTTGAAGATATCGAGCCTCAGGAGATCGGTGACGACGAGCCGCTGTTTGAAGAAGACGGCGTCGGGCTCGACTCGCTCGACGGCGTGGAAGTGGTCGTTATGCTGCAGCGCAATTACGGACTGGATGTTAAAGATATGCAGAAAGGAAAAGAAATCTTCCAGTCCATCAACACGCTCGCCGATTACGTCGTTAAAAACGCGGGCGAATTTTCCTGAGCGAGATAACGGCCATAGCTGGCAAGCGGGCTCGATGTGCTCTATATAGCCGGGTATAGGTCCTATGAGTCCTATACGTCCTATAAGCCCCATGAGTTCTATGAGTCCTATGAATCCCCCCAAAACGCCATGTCTGAACGAAAAATACTGATCACGGGACTGGGTGCCGTGTCGGCCGCCGGAGAAAATCTGTCTGAAACCCTCAGAACGCTGGATTCCGGCAAAAGAAAACCGGAGCCGACAACGCTTTTTGAAACGGAGGTTGACCGCCCTGTATTCGAGGCCCGGCGCTTTCAGAAGGCGACCACTTCAAAGGCCCGGCCGACCTCGCGGACCGCAGAACTCACCCTGCATGCCGCCCGTGAAGCACTGGCGGAAGCGGGCAACCCGCACCTGGTTTCCGGCATCAGAATAGGTGTATGCCTGGGAACTACCGTCGCATGTCAGCTAAACAACCTGCCCTTCTACAGACAATACCGCGAGAGCGGCCGACCCGACCTGCAGCCCGTCAAGGATTTTCTTAGCGGCAACCTGGCCGCCGTCGCGGCAGCCGCCTTCGCCTGCCAAGGGCCGCGAAGCACCGTCGTAAACGCCTGTTCTTCGGGAGCCGACGCCATAGGAACGGCGCTGTGCTGGCTCCGGGCCGGACTCTGTGATGTGGCTGTCGCAGGCGGAGCGGACGAACTCAACCGGGTGCCGCTGTGCGGGTTTAACTCCCTCGGAATAATGAGCCACACTCCGTGCCGACCCTTCGACAGAAACCGTGACGGGCTCAACCTGGGCGAGGGGGCGGGAATCTTAATACTCGAAACCGAACAATCGGCCCGTCTGCGCGGATCCGAAAGCAACCTGCGGCTTGCCGGCTATGCGTCATCGTGTGATGCGCACCATCTTACCGCCCCCCATCCCGAGGGACTGGGGCTAAAACTCGCAATAAAAAACGCCCTGGCCGACGCGTCGCTTCGGCCCCGGGACATAGGTTTTGTAAATGCACACGGAACGGCCACACCTGACAACGACCAGGTGGAAGGCGCCGCACTGAAGACAATGTTTGGCGACGAGGTCCGGTATTTTTCCACCAAGGGGCTGACCGGTCACACGCTCGGCGCCGCAGGCGCCCTGGAGGCGGTTTTTACAGCATTGAACCTGAAAGAGGGCTGGATACCCGGCAATGCGGGATTCACCGAACCGGACCCGGCTATACCGGTGCCGCCCGTAACCGGAAAAATGAACGTGAACGCACGCGGTGCTCTCTCCTCGTCGCTCGCATTCGGCGGCAGTAACGCCGCCCTGGTGTTTTGCAAGAAATAATTCTATCGTTGGTTTAAAAAATATACGGGATATGATACAAATCCATTCAATCGGCATGGTGAGCACACATGGCAGAGGCGCCGGAGCGCTTGAGAAAGCGATGGAAGGCCCCTGGCGCCCCCCCGGCCGCGTGACCGTCCCCGGCATAGAACACCCCGTGCCCGCTTTCACCGTTCCCGACGAAGTTCTGAAGGATAAAACCGTTCTGAAAAACATGCGCCGCGCCGACCGTACGAGCAAGATGGCGACTATCGCGGCCTGCGACGCCTGGCATAAAAGCGGGCTTGAAAATGTTTCGCCGGACCGAACGGGCGTTCTGGTGGCCACCGGACTGGGGCCACACGTGCGCACCTTCAAGTTTCTCAACGGGATACTCGATTTCGGCGACGCTTCGGTGTCGCCTACCGACTTTTCACACTCCGTTCATAACGCTGCAGCCGGCTATATCACCACCCGGCTCCGGACACACGGGCCGGTACAAACGCTTACCGATTTTGATTTCGCTTTTAATCACGCACTGACGGTCGCGGAATGTATGCTTGCCCGGCGACGCTGCGACGCCGTACTTGCCGGCGCCGTCGAAGAACTCGGAGAGGTAATGCTGCATGTATGCAGCCGCATGGCTGATGTGCCGGCAGACGGACGCCCGAGCCCTGTTGCATTCAGCGATAATCCGTCCGCCGTGCCCGGGGAAGGCGCCGTTTTTTTCGCTCTTACCCGTCCCGACGAAAACGCCGAGGGCCCGTTTATAACGGCGGTAAACGCCGCCGGGCCCGAACCGGATATAACTATCCTGGACGCAGAGGGCCTTTCGGGTCCGGAAAGCGGATACCTGCCAGTCGCCTCGGCCTCCGCGTCCGTGGCAAACTATACCCCCTTCTTTGGCAGCATGATGACCGGCAACGCTTTTCAGTGCGCCATAGCCGCCATGATGGTCCGAAGCGGTCGGCGCTTCGCTTCCCAGCCGAACGCCGGAGAACGGGACATAAAACACTGTGGCAAAGGATATCAAAAGGCCGCGGAGACTATAGACTGCATAAAACTGGATAAAGAAGGCCACAAAAGAACCATAAGAATCGATAAAACATACCGGTAATAAAAACAAAATCCAATGGTAACTAAAAAAGACATTGAAGACGCACTGGTCAATGAAATAGCCACGATTCTGGGACTTGACGAAGGAGCCGTAAGCCCCGACAGCTCGCTCGAATCGCTGGGCATAGACTCAATCCGCCTGATCGAGCTCTTGATTTTTATCGAGAAAGAATACGGGATAAGACTTATGGAATCGGGACTCGACGCCCGTTCGCTACAGGATGCGGCATCGCTTGCAGAGGCGATTAAAAATGCCATGAAAAAATAAATATCCAGCAACAACGGCGCGTCATGCTAAAGCCTATGTCCTGACATCAACCACAACTGTCGATGTACTAAAATATGGTGTCGTGCCGTTCAGTCGTAGCCGTTGTCTTGGTCGTTTTATTAATTCTTTTTCAAGCGAAGTCTTGAAAAAGAATTAGTTGCTTTGTGAAAAATGCGGGTTAGCCGAATGTCACATATCCTGATCTCCGGGAAAAAGCCATGAGACCATTTTTATTCGATCCCGATAGCGATCCCGATCCCGATAGCGACTTCGGTTATATTGGAGAATAAATGGCACGATGCACGGAAGGGTATCTTCTTGTTTTCTCGCCAGCGATGTCAAGCACATCGCAAAAAAGGGCCGTTAGTGACTTTTTCGCGAAACGTTAAGGTGGTTCAAACCCAATAACCACTTCCGGAACTCTGAATATATGTCTTCCCCCCCCCGACAATGCATACCAAAAAACCCCTACAAAAACGCTACCTGACCGGCATAGACTGGGTGGTAAACACCCTGGATTCAATGACAAAAGCCGCCGGCGGGCATGGCAATTCATCCCAGATAATACTGGAAACCGAAACGCCCCTGGCGCCCGGCAGGCTGCGTGAAGCGCTCGACCGCCTGGCCCGGGCGCTACCCGTTATATACGGGCGCGTGGCCAGGGGTTGGAACCTGTGCCCTTACTGGAAAGTCAACAGCCGCCCTCCGCACCGCGTGCCGCTAAGCGTCAGAGAGATAAAAAACGACAACTTCTGCGAAGCGCTTTCTGTTTTAAAGGCTCATGTCAACCAGCGGTTTGAAAACAACAGCGAGCACCTCCGATTTCTGATACTGAACTCCCAAGCCGGCCGCTCCTTCCTGGCCATGCACTTCGACCACCGCCTGCTCGATGCGTTCGGCGCCGAAACGTTCCTGGAACTGATTGAAAAATTCGACCGCGAAACGGAAAACGAGGTGATTAACCGGATAAACCTTACCGAATCGCACCATCTGGACCAATGGAGCCGCCGCTTCAAAGGCGGGCGTAATACGAACCGCATGCAACTGAAGCTCTCGCGCGAGGGCCTGGCCGCTCTGCCCGTAAAACCCCATTCAGGAAACCGCAGCACACATTTCCGTATAATTTGTTTCTCCGAAGAGGAGACCGGCCTGATAAGGGAAAAATTAAACGCCGCATCCGGAGGTTTCGCCCTCGCTCTGCCGTCGCTGCTCGCATATGTCATGGAACCTCTGCACAACCTGATAGAGCATCGCGGCTGCGGCGACACGAACTACGTGGTGCCGGTGTCGGTGGTGCGGCGCACGCCGGATGAAATCTGGGAAAAACTGTTTTTCAATCACATCTCATTCGTTTTCTTCCAGATACCCGTGGGGCTTGCCGCATTCAGGGATGAGCTAACGCGAAACCTTCAGAATCAATTATACTCGCAGATCAAGGAAAACCTGCCGGATGATATCTATCACGCCGGCATGCTTACGCGTATAGCTCCCCTGCCGGTTATGCGACTGCTGTCAAAAATCCCGGTAAAAGGAAAAGTCGCCACGAACTACTTTGCCTGCCTTAAAGAGTCGGGATTCAGCTCCTCCAGCTTCCTCGACGCCGGTGTGAAAAATCTGATACACACACCTCACGTGCCGGTTCCGCCCGGTCTGGGACTTTTCTTTAATTTCTTTCAAAACAGGCTCAACCTCGTCATATCCCACTTAGAAGGCCTTATACCGGAAGAAGAAGCCCGTGCGCTTGCAGACAAAATAAAAGAAAAACTTCTGTTATAAATGACAGATTACAAAACAGAAATAAATATTGTTAATGACATACGCCATGCCAACGCATCCGAACCAGGCAGGCCGGCGGTGATCGAAGGCGGGCGGGTTGTTTCCTACGGCCGCCTCCTTAAAGAAGTAAAGCTCCTGCGGCATGAACTGCAAAAACACGGCGCGGGTTCGGGCACGCGCATAGCTTTTTGCTGCAACGACGGCGCAGCATACATCGCCGGCACCCTCGCGCTGCTGGAATGCGGGGCCGCCGCAGTGCCCGTCGATATATCACTGCCGTCGTCGGAGTTGCAGCGCCTGATCGATCGGATCGATGTCGACGGCATGTTGTTTGAAACCGGCACGATCCCGCCCGATCCGAACGACGAACCATTAAACATTCAGATTTTCGGGAAAAAATTCACCTGGCGCGCGCGTAGCTGCGCCGGACCGCTCCCGGAAAAAATCCGCTCGCTACGGCCCGCATTTATCCGCTTTTCCTCAGGCACAACCGGTGCCAGCAAGGGCGTGATGCTCTCCCACAGAACAATCTACGAACGAACTGAGGCGGCAAACGAGGCCCTCGGAATCGACAAAAACGACCGGGTTCTGTGGGTGCTGTCGATGAGCCACCATTTCGTAGTCTCGATTCTGCTGTTTCTTCGAAAAGGCGCGACCATCGTCGTAGGACACCGCAACTTTCCGGTTTCCGTCCGGGATGCGGCCATGGAGGGCGAGATAACCCTCATCTACGCATCACCCCTCCACTACCACCTGCTCGTAACCGACGAGAGAGTAGCACCCGCCTCGCTTGGAAACGTAAGGCTGGCAATTTCAACGGCCATGAAGCTCCCCTCCGACACCGCACATGCTTTCGCCGGCAAGTTCGGGTTTTATCCCGCGGAAGCATACGGAATAATTGAAGTGGGTCTTCCTTTTATTAACCTGGCGCCTTCTGAAAAATCTATCGGCTCCGTAGGCAAAATCCTGCCCGCCTACGAGCTGCGCATCGAAAATCCGGATAAAGACGGGGCCGGCGAACTGCTCGTTCGCGGCAGAGGCGTTTTTGACGCCTATCTCTCCCCGCTCCGGTTTCGAGAGGAAGTTCTGGAAGACGGATGGTTCAGAACCGGCGATATCGGGTTTATTGCCCCCGGCGGCAACCTGAAGATTATCGGCCGGAAAAAAAACGTCATAATCTGCGCCGGAATGAAAGTGTTCCCGGAAGAAGTTGAAGAATTACTTGACGCACATCCTGCAGTGGGGGAGTCGCTCGTCTGCGGAAATGAGCATCCGGTCTACGGCCAGATACCGGTGGCAACTATAGTCCTCAACTCGCGTGGTAAAGCGAACAAGACGGAAGCTCTCCGCCGGTTGCGACGCTACTGCTACTCGGCTCTGCCTTCGTACAGCGTGCCGAAAGATTTTACGTTCGCTGATAAGCTTCCAAAAACCGCCAGCGGAAAACTGCTCCGACGTTAATCCTCTCCCTCCGGAACTTTTTCCAAAGCCCGCGCCGAAAGCCCTTCTTTTATCGCGCGGCGAAGTTCCAACCGCCGCTTTTCATATCTCTGCGTCGCCCAGGGATTTCTGTATCTGCCCCAGAAATAATCCGATAAATGATCGGCTTCGGGCAAGTCCTCAATTTCCCCTCTCCGCAACCTCTGAAAGACCCATTCGGCGGCGGCTTCCTTTCGTGCCGTCAGCAAAGTATCGGGCTTCGTAAGGGTAAAATTGCTGTATAGCCGCTCGGCGCGCCTTTCTGTGCGAAAAAAAGGGGATGTCTCATTTATAAGGTACATCCCCTCGACCTCGGGTATCATGAATAAAAAGGCTGCTAAAGCGCTGATCGCAAACCAGGAAGCAAGGAGACCTGAAAGTATCTTGCCCGGCCGGCTCCAGGCAAACTTCAGGTTGCCTGAAACGGGCCTGGTAAACCTGAATACTGCAAAGGGCAAGAGAGCCCATACCACTACCCAGAGCACAAAAAACCATGTGGCCTGCCAGTAGGGCAATGGAACACCCTCTATTGCGCCGAAAGAAATGCGTGCAAGCGGGGTAAAAAGCCACATGGAAAGCAAAAATGCAAAAAAAGAGCGCCCCAACAGCATGGCACATCCGAAAAGATTCCGGCGCCAGGCAACGGGCATGATTATAAAAAGGGGGAAAAAAACAAGAAAATCAACCAGTCTGTAGCCCATAAGAAAACCTCCCAAAATAGCCGCAAAATCAAGGCCGGTCTTCGGGATCATCGTCAATCATTATGTCTGCGTAATCATCTTTAATCGTAATGTCCGGCTCCTCATCGTCAAGCATTATACCCAACTCATCCCCTCCACGCGGCTTTCTGCGCAAGCCGTCCAGGAAGTCTCTCACCCTGTACCTTAACAGCGTCACCTTCTTGCTGCCCAAAACAATACCACCGACTTGTTCGATGGGTTTGCTTTCAATGACATATTCCACCCATCTGGCAAGCAAAGGCGAGCGTTTACGGCTTCCGATTAAAATCAGGACGCCTGCCACTCCAGCGCTATAAAAGCTCAACGACAGCAGCGTACCGGTCCTGCCGGTGTAACGGAACTGCCTTTCAACCCGGTACATTATCCACAGCCAGGCCGTGAAGATTGCAAACCATATTACGATAAAAAAAGGCACGCGCATAAAACCGCCCCCCGGTAAAAAAGATCAATCCCGCATATTTCACGCGTTCTCAGTGGTGCAGATGCGGAAAAAACAACTATCGTTGGCTTATGAAATATTCGGGATAGTGCCAAACGTCACACCACGCTATACGTTGCGGCGGTGATACTTGGCACAATCGAGGCTATGAGTACCCGGCTATAACCTTCCGTTCATTCATTGTCCACTTTTTAGCCTCCGGGTGCAAACAAACGGGAAAAATATCGCCAGGTCCATATGAACAACTAATCCTCTTCGGCAGTTTGTGCAAACCGGCGGTAGAGCCGCGTGTAGAGGCCGTTGGCCGGCAGCAGCTGTTCGTGCGAACCGCGCTCGGCTATCTGACCGCGATCCATAACCAGAACCATGTCGGCATGGCGAATAGTGGACAAACGGTGTGCCACAATGAAGCTGGTGCGATTTTCAAGCAGCACGGAGAGGGCACGTTGAATCCTCATTTCAGTGATCGTATCGACCGAACTTGTAGCTTCATCAAGGATCATAATTTTGGGGTCGGCCAGCATCGAACGAGCGAAGCAGAGCAGTTGTCGCTGCCCGAGGCTGATCCCGCTTCCCTTCTCCCCGACTACCGTAGATAGCCCCTGCGGCAACGCTTCGATCAGATCCAGACAGTCGAGTTTTTGCAGAATACCGATAACTTCGTCTTGAGTCGCAAGAGAACGCGGATAGCGGATATTGTCGAGTACCGTGCCGGTAAAAAGAAAATTTTGCTGCAGGACGATGCCCATATGACGTTGCAGCGAACGGCCGACGATCTGCCGAATGTCGATATTGTCGATTAACAGCCGGCCGTGGTCGGGCAGATAAAATTTACTGATAAGATTGATGACGGTGCTTTTGCCGCTGCCCGTTTCCCCGACGAGAGCGACGTTCTGGCCCGGTTCGACAGCGAACGATACGTCTCGCAATACAGGTTCTTTTGGGTTGTAGCCGAATGAGACGTTGCGGAATTCAACCCGTCCCTCGATCGAGTCCAATTCGATTGCCTCCGGAGGGTCCTGCCATTCCGGTTGACAATCCAGCAATTCAAAAATCCTTTCGGCGCCGGCCATCGCCGAAAGGGCGCTGTTGTACTGATTACCGATATTCTGAATCGGGCCGAAGAAGAGAGGCACCATGATAAAGAACGGGATCAGGGTCGCAGGTGCCATGTCACCGTGAAAAACCTGCCAGCCGCCTACTATAAGCGCTACGGCGACAAAAAATTGAGCGTTGAGATTGAGCATGGGTAAAAAAACTCCTACGTTGCGAGCTGCGGCCATATGGCATTTGGCATGGTCTTCGACCAGGCTGTGAAAAAGATGGGCGTTGGCATCCTGTCGAACAAAAGCCTGGGTTACGCGCACGCCGTCAACGCTCTCTGCCAGAGTGGAAGTTACCAGGCTGAAACTTTCCTGTATTTCCCGGTAGAGCTCCGACAATCTTTTCCTGAAAAAGGAGACGATCATATAGAGCACAGGTGCCATGGCCAGGATTACCAGGAAGAGTCTTAGATTCAGATATGCCATCATGCCGGCTGCCACCAGCATCTGGCCAAGCTGAACCAGGCTGACGAATAGCACATTCTGCACTCCGACCCTTACAGCTTCGGCATCGTTGGTCATACGGCTGATGTTCCGCCCCAGTTTTGTTGTATCAAAATAGCGCATGGGCATCGAATGTATGTGCGAAAAGACGGCATTGCGCAGGTCGTGAATCACATTCTCGCCCAATTCCTGCCCGAGGCGCGAACGCCAGTAGAATACAAACAGCATAAAAGCTATCATAGCGATCAATATGGTGGTGCTGATGAAAACCCCGGTCAGATCACCATCACTTATGGGGCCGCGGATGATGTAGCCCATGTAAAACGGA